>NZ_CBAYMC010000053.1:0-20764 GCF_964826245.1 Armatimonas sp.
ACCGAGTCCGAGAGATGGTTGGCGACCCAGACCTCTTTGCCATCGGGCCGAACCGCCACACTAACCGGCTCCACCCCCACCACGACACGCCTGACCATCCTGCGGCTCTTGGCATCGATGATGTCCAGAGTTCCCGCTGGTGTGTTGGCCACAAACACGCGCTGATCCCTCACCGCAATCGGCGAGGCTTGTGGGCTCATAAACGCCGGATGCCCAGTGGCTTTTGTCGCTTGCACCGCCCGGCTTGCGGGCCAGATCGCGGAGGCAATCAGCGCGAGGGTGCTACAAACCACCAAGAGACGCAGAGAAAACTTCATCGTAGGAAACCTTCCTGTCCATTTGAACTATTTTTTGGCCAAGTGGCCAGATTTTAACACCGCAACCTAAAATTGTCAAGCCGTGCTAGTGCGACACTCTAAGCAGGACTTCTTGACCGGTTTGGGTTAAAATGCCCCATAAGCTTATGATGATCTATGGGACTGCCCTGCTTGCTCTCTGCCACCTCTTAGGGGTCTTTCTGGGCGATCTGCTTGGGAAAGTGCTTGGGGTCAAGGCCAACGTGGGGGGGGTAGGTATTGCAATGCTGCTGCTGATCTTCATGCGACTCATCCTCCACAAGCGTGGCTGGCTCAGTGTAAAGTCTGAGGCGGGGATCCACTACTGGGGCGCTCTCTACATCCCCGTGGTGGTCGCGATGGCGATGCAGCAGAATGTTGTGGCGGCGCTCCGTGGTGGCCCAATGGCCTTGCTCGCGGCGGTGCTGACCGTGCTGGTGTGTGGTGGCTTTGTCGCGCTCCTCAACCGCACGGAGCCCAAGATTGCCGCGACTGAGGAGGCAGCTTAGCCATGCAGAGCCTTCTTCAGAAAGCCGCTGAGCAAAACGGGCTGATTGTCGCTTTTGCCTTGGTCGGGCTGATTGCTTGGCTCTCGGAGGCCCTCTCGCGGCGGCTGACTCTGGGCCGCGTGCAGGGCTCGGCGATTGCGATTCTGATTGGGCTAGCGCTGGCCTATCTCGGGGGAAGGCTGAGCGGAGGCACGAAGGGGCTGGCGGATCTCGTGCTCTTTAGTGGCATTGGCCTGATGGGGGGGACGATGCTTCGAGACTTTGCCATTGTTGCCACCGCCTGTGAGGTGCAGGTGAGTGAGGCAAAGCGTGCGGGCATGATCGGGGCCGTCGCGCTGCTTCTGGGCACGATCCTGCCATTTATTGTCGGGGTAAGCGTGGCATGCGCCTTTGGCTACACGGATGCGGTCAGTTTAACGACTATTGGAGCGGGGGCGATTACCTATATCGTGGGGCCTGTCACGGGCGCGGCGATTGGGGCGAGCTCGGAAGTGATGGCGCTGAGCATCGCCACGGGAGTGATCAAGGCGATTCTGGTCATGGTCGCCACGCCCGTCGCCGCCGGTTTGCTAGGCCTTAAGACCCCGCGCTCCGCCATGGTCTTTGGCGGGCTCGCGGGCACGGTGAGCGGTGTCTCCGCGGGGCTGGCCGCCACGGATCGCCGCCTCGTGCCCTATGGTGCTCTGGTCGCGACCTTTCACACGGGTCTGGGCTGTCTCATGGGGCCCTCGGTGCTCTACCTCGCGGTAAAATTCCTGGTGGGGCACTGACCAAACCGATGAATCTCTACACGCTTTTGGAGTCTCGTTTTCCGCACGACCACAGTGCGATCTGCCTAGAGGTGCCGGGGGGACAGGATCGCACCTGGAATGAGCTGGCGCAGGGTAGTGCGCGTATCGCGGGCTGGCTATCGTCGCTGGACCTGCCACGGGGCGCACGGGTGGCCGCGCCGGTGGAGAAGTCCCCCGAGGGGCTGATGCTCTATCTGGCGACTCTCCGTGCGGGCTTTGTGTTTCTGCCGCTCAACACAGCCTACCGTGAGAGTGAGCTGGCGTATTTCTTTGGCGATGCCACACCGAGCGTGGTGGTCTGCCCGAGCAAAAATCTCTCCTGGATCGCACCGCTCGCCCAAGTCGTGGGGGCACGGATGGCGACGCTGGATGACGATCGCACGGGGAGCTTGTTGGAGGCGTGCGCGAGCTTTCCCGATACGTTTGCCACGGTCGAGCTGCCCGACATGGCGCTGGCATCGCTGCTCTACACATCGGGGACGACGGGGCGCAGCAAGGGCGCGATGCTGACACATGGCAACCTCGCATCCAACGCGCTCGCACTGCACGACTGCTGGGGCTGGAGTCGCGACGATGTGCTCTTGCACATGCTCCCGATCTTCCATATCCACGGGCTTTTTGTCGCAGCCAATGGGGCGCTACTCGCTGGGGCAAAGATGATCTGGCTGCCCAAGTTTGATGTAAAGGCGGCGATTGAGCACCTGCCACGCGCCACAATTCTCATGGGAGTGCCCACTTTCTACACCCGCCTGCTCACCGAGCCCACCTTCACCCAGGAGGTCTGCCAGAGCGTCCGCGTCTTTATCTCTGGCTCCGCACCGCTGCTCACAGAGACATTCACCGCGTTTCAAGAGCGCACGGGCCACACGATCCTGGAGCGCTACGGGATGAGCGAGACGGGCATCCTAACCTCAAACCCGTACTTAGAAACCGACGGCCCCCGCTGCGGTGGCACGGTCGGTCGGCCCTTGCCCGGCGTCTTGGTACGCATTCAGGGCGAGCCCGGCATGATCGAAGTAAAAGGCCCTGGTGTCTTTGTGGGCTACTGGGGGATGCCGGAGAAAACCAAAGAGGAATTCACCGACGACGGCTACTTCCGTACAGGCGATCTAGGCCACTTCGGTGGCGAGGGCATCCCCGGGGACTATGTCTCGATTGTCGGGCGCGGAAAAGACCTGATCATCTCCGGGGGCTTCAATGTCTACCCCAAAGAGATCGAGAGCGTTCTCGATACGCTCGATGGCGTCGAAGAGAGCGCCGTGGTCGGTGTTCCACACCCTGACTTTGGTGAGGTCGGGGTCGCTGTCTTAGTTGCCAAGCCCGGCGCGACCCTTGACCCTGCCCCGATTTTCGCAGCGCTCAAGACGCAGCTTGCCAACTTCAAAGTCCCCAAACGCATTGTCGTGATAAACGAGCTACCGCGCAATGCCATGGGGAAAGTGCAGAAAAACCTGCTCCGAGAGCAGTATAAAGACGCGCTACGCTGAGGTTGCCCGCTCAAAGAGTGTAACCAGCTCGTTGGCATAGCTGTCCGTATCGAAGCCCTCGGTGGAGGCGATCTTTCCTGCTGCCAGATCAATGGCATTGCGAACCACCAGCGCCATCACACTGGGGGAGAACTCGCGAAACTCCCCGACTTCTTGTCCCCAGCGGAAGAAGTTCTCAAGGTCACAAAGCGATGCCTGGTGGGTGGCTGCCATCAGGGTCGGCAGAGGGCGTGCACTGGCGAGAATCTCCAGCAGAGCCACCAAGTGCTGGCGGCGTAGCTGCATAAACGCGAGGTTGGAGCGGATAATGGCTTCAAGTTTCTTGCGAGGCGTCGTCTCGGCGTCGATCTGTGGCCCCATGAACGTGCCAAATGCCTCAAAGATCGCCGCAGCCGTCTGCTCGATCAGCTCGTCTTTGCTCTTAAAATAATAGGAGATCACGCCCTTGCTCACCCCCGCCCGCTTGGCGATCTGTGCCAGCGATGCCTGGCCGTAGCCAAGGGTCGCGATGGTCTCAATCGTGCAGGCGATGAGCTGCGTGCGCCGCGCCTTCTCGATAAAAGACAGCTCTTCGGGAGCGCCAGGTTTATTTTCTGACCGCATGTTCAGAGTTTAGAACAAATCTACTTATTTTGCCAGAGCGACTTGAGCTTGTAGAGTTTTAGCGCGCTGAGCTGTGCCTTGCCGCCGATGGCTTGTACGGACACGCTCTGGGCATCGGCGCTGGGGATCACGGGCAGTGTTAAGTAAGTCAGGCCGTCGCTGGCATAGACCTCGATCACCGTGCGGTCGAGATAGATCGTCAGCCGCTGCGTGCCCTGCACAAAGGGCGCAGGGGCGCTGTGTCCATTGACCGTCAGCTCCTGCTGTTGGGCATCGAAGACCACGCTGACCCCACGCAGATTACACTCCACCTGGTCAGTGTCGCCTTGGAAGAGCTCCGCCTGTAGCTCGATTGCTTCCGCGCGAAAGCTGGGTATATTTGCTGCCTGATCGCTGCCCTCACGCAAGCTTTGAAGCGCCTTGACCGGCGTGCGCATCAAGCGTGGCCCCTGCGTCGTTGTCTTGAGAGTCAGCTCACTAGGAAGCGACTGGAGCTGGTTGAAGGGCATCCCCGGCGACGGTGCCTGAATCCAGCCGATCTGGATGCGCTTGCCATCGGGCATATCGCTGTAGGTCTGGGCGGCGTAGAAGCCTGCGCCATGCACATCCGGGAGGTTGCTGTGCTCGGGCGTAAAAGTGATCCCATCGAATGTGCCGACACTGTAGCGGCTATTGGCAGCCGTTAGTATCCATTTTGGATTATTTGTGTCTCCATCAAGCGGCAAGGGGAAGAAGTCCGGGCACTCGTAGAGGAAGTTATCGCCGCCGACGCTTCCGTTCACCAGGCTCACTTTTGTCCAGTCTTTCAGGTTCAGTGATGTAAAAAAGTGAACGGTATGCTGGTTGCTGGGTAGCCCGACATAGAGCACCTGCACCCATTTCTGGCTTGGCTCGTGCCAGAAGACCTTGGGATCGCGGTTGCCATCGGTGATTTGCGGAATCACTGGGTTACCACTGTACTTGGTGAACATCCGGCCATCGGTGCTGTAAGCTAAGCACTGCGTCGTTGGGTTCCCAGCGGCGGTATAGATCAGCACGAGTGGTGGCTGGCCGTTCTCGCCAAAACCACTTGTGTTTTTCCAGTCCACCACGGCGCTTCCACTAAACATCGCCCCGAGCGTATCGGGCGCGAGGATATCGCCGTGCTCTTGCCAGTGCACCAAGTCCAGGCTTGTGGCGTGGCCCCAGTGCATGTTGCCCCAGCCCCAGCCGTAAGGGTTGTGCTGGTAGAACAAATGGTACTCACCGCGATAAAAAACCAGCCCATTAGGGTCGTTGAGCCAGCCACGCCGCGACGAAAAGTGAAGCAGAGGGCGTAGCGGCTCCTGGTAGAGACTGGCTTCGTCCGGAAGCAAGTCGCTCTGGACAATCGTGCTCAGCAGCCCTATCTCTAGTGTCAACGTCAGCGTCTTGCCCTTCCACGCGCTGACATCCTTAAAGGCCCACCAGTCCGGCTTGCCGTCTGCGAGGCGCACAGCGGCGATAACCTCCACGTGCCCACCGACTCTCATTTCCAGCTTGCGCTCCGGGACGCTCTCTTGGATGGGCAGGTGCAGGTAGCGGTGCGTGATCGCAAGCTCGCGGGTTTGTATCAACTCAGTGTCCTCCACCACCGTTGCGTGCGCCTTGGGCGGGAACGGGGCGTTTGAATCGTAGCACAATGGGGGCGGCCGCAGCAAAGCTGAGCAGGATCAGAAAGAAGCCATCGTTGAAGCCCATGGTCTGAGCCTGAAGCCCCACTTGCCGCGCGATTCCCCCAAGCGCGGCGCCTTTTGCCAGTACCGGGCTCATGCCATGTGCCACTAAATTAGCAGCAATGGCGGCCTGGCGCTCTGCAAGCGCGGCGTTTCCGGCGTTCAGCGACTCAGAGAGCATGGCCTGGTGGAAACGTGTCTGGTTGGTTAGGTAGGTTCCTAAGATCGCAATCCCGAGCGAGCCGCCGAGCTGGCGGGTGAGCGAGATCAGCCCCGCTGCCTGCTGCACCTCTTGGGGCTTGAGTACCGCGAATGCGATCTGGTTGATGGGTGTGAAGAGAAAGCCCAGCCCCAGGCCACGGATGACTAGTGTCAGTGTGAGGCTATCGGTGCTGATCTGTGTCGAGAGATGCCCTAGATTCCACATCGAGAAGCAGAACAAGATCATCCCAATCCAGATCAAGAGGCGTGGGTCGGCCTTGCCTTGCAGTCGTCCACAGATAATCGCGGAGACCATCGTGGCAAAACCGCCAGGCATGAGCGAGAGCCCGCTCGCCGTGGGAGTCAGGCCCAGCACGAGCTGCGTGAAGAGCGGGTAGAGGAAGATTCCCCCATAGAGCCCAAAGCCCAGCACCAGAAAGAGCACGAGCGTCGCACGGAGCTGCTGGTTCTGGAGCACTTTCAGATCCACGACGGGCGCTATATTTCTCGGTGAGAGCAGCCAGAAGCCCAGCGCCACCAAGGCAAGTACCCCAATAACCGTCAGCTTGACGATCAGCTCGCTCTGGAACCAGTCGTCTTTGTTGCCTTCTTCTAAAACATACTGCAAGCAGCCCAGCCCAACTGTGAGAAGCCCAATTCCGAGCCAGTCCGCCGGGCGCTTGCCCCGGCCAAAGGGTGAGTCTTCGAGAAACGCCGTCACGGGAAGCAGTGCCAGCAAGCCGAGCGGGATATTGATGTAGAAGATCCAGTTCCAGTTGTAGTTGTCGGTGATCCAGCCCCCCAGTGTCGGGCCGACGGTCGGGGCCACGACGATTCCAATCAGAAAGATCGCCTGCACCATGCCTTGCTCTTGCGGGGGAAATATCTCGCGGAGTGTTGCCTGTGCCGTCGCGAGCAGCGCCGCGCCGCCCGCACCTTGGAGAATGCGAAACAGGATCATCTGCCCCAGCGTCGTGGACATCCCGCAGAATAGGGATGCCAGGATAAAGAGCACGATCGAGGCGATGAGATAGTTGCGCCGCCCAAAGCGCCCCGCCAGAAACGCCGTCATGGGCAGCACGACCACGTTGGAGAGAATATAGCCAGTCGCCACCCACGCGATCTCCTGCGTGGTCGCGTTCAGGTTCCCCGCCATCTGGGGAAGTGAGACATTGACAATGGTGGTGTCGAGCACCTCCATCACCGCCGATGCCCAGAGCCCCAGCAGAATCCACCACCGGTACGGGCTAACGGTGCTTGGCATTATTTTTTCCCGTCCCAGCCCTTGAGGATGCGCTCAGGGTGCTCGGTTTTATCCGCCGTGTCCACAATTGCCACGCAGCTCATGCCTTGGGAGAGTCCCTCCAGATCACCATCGAGGGCGATGCGCACCGGGATGCGCTGGACGACTTTGGTGAAGTTTCCCGTGGCATTGTCGGGAGGAAGTAGGCTAGTGGTCGCTCCCGTCGCGGCTCCGATCACCGCCACATGGCCGATGACCGTCTTGTTGGGAAGCGCATCGACATGCACCACAACCGGCTGCCCGACCCGCAGATCACGAATCTGGGTCTCCTTGAAGTTTGCCGTTAGCCAGACCGTCTTGCCCTGCGTGAGAGTCAGAATGGTCTGCCCTGGCGAGAGCGCGGCTCCCACATTGGCGGTCTTGCGCACCACAATGCCCGAGGTCGAGGCCGTGAGCGTGGTATTGGCGAGCGCTTTGCGGGCGCTGGCAACTTGTGCCGCGGCCTGATCCACCTGGGTCTTTGCGGCGGTCACTGCCTCCCGCTTGGCGGTTACCTGCGACTGTCCCGCGTTGGCCGTGGCGAGCTCCGCGGCAAGCTGGGGATTTTGGGCAGTGGTCGCCGCGAGGTTCCCTGCCTGCACCGCCACCTGGCCACCCCCTGCCTTCGCCAGCCCGACGCCCGCCTCCGCCACTTTCGCTTGCTCTTTCGAAGCCTGCGCGGCCTGCTTTGCCGCCGCGTGGGCAGCGCGCGCTTGCAGGATCTGCGACTCGACACTCTTTACCTGCGCCGCCGCCTGATCCACCTGCGACTCAGATTGTGCGACTTGCGCCTGCGCCTGCGCCACTTGCTCTTTGAGTGCCGCGAGGCTGGAGCGGGCTCCCTCGGCCTGGGAGTGGATCGCGTCAAACTGCTGGCGTGTCACGGCGTCTTTTTCCAAGAGCGCCTTGTAGCGGGCCTCATCGCGACTGGTCTTCTCGACCTCGGCCTCGGCACCGGAGAGGCGCGCGGAGATCACGTCCACACCCTTTCGCGCCGTCTCGACGGCCTTTTTCGCCCCGGCCAGCCCCGCCCGCGCCGTGTCTGCCTGCGCTTCGAGCTGATGGACGGTTGCGGCAGCGGCCTCCGCTTGCAGACTGACTTGTGTGGCCTGTGCCTTGGCGGCGGCGAGCTGTTTCTGTGCCTGAGTAAGCTGGCTGGCGCTGGTCTTGTCGGCGAGGGCGACCTGTGCCTGTGCGCTCTGAGTGCGGGCCTGCTGGATCGCCTCAGCGGCGCGGGCACGCTGGATGGCGGCGTCGGTGGAGCGGGCCTGGAACTCAAGATTTGCAACGGCCTGTGGCACCTGGCTCTTCATTGCCTCCAGCGCCGCCTCCGCCTGAGCCAGCGCCGCCTTTTGGGAGTCACTGTCAATTTTTGCCAGTAGCTGCCCTTCTTTAATCTCGTCGCCCTCGCTCACCGTAATCTCTGAGAGCACGCCTCCGATCACGGGGCTGACATTGACCAAGTTCCCTGTGAGGTAGGCATCGTCGGTCTGGACATGGGTGCGACCCCAGATATACTGTTGTGCGCCATAGACCGCGCCACTGCCCAGCACAAGCACTAGCAGAATCAGCGGAACGGGCGAGCGTCGCTTGGGGGGCTCTGGCGTGGCAGGGGGCGCCCCGGCGGGGTTGGGTTGTTGTGGCTGACTCATCGTGTTTTCTCTCCTGTGGCGCTCTCAAAGCGGGCGCGGGCGCTATGGTAATCGTAGAGGGCATCGACGGCGGCGTTCTCGGCGCGGACAAGCGCGGCCTGGGCATCGCTGAGCTCTAGAAAAAGCCCGACTTGTCCGGCGTAGCGCACTTGGGCGAGATCGCGAGCGGCGCGTGCCTGCTCCGCCGCAACTTGTGCGGTCGTAATTTGTTTTAAGGCGGTGCGTAGATTTAAGTAGGCCTGCCGGGCTTCGAGCGCGGCATTGCCTTTGGCGATTCCGACAAGGCCCTGCGCACTCTCCGCACGTAGCTTTGCCTCGTCAGTGCGGGCGCGGGTCAGACCGCCGTCACTCAGGGGAATGTTTAGCGAGATGCCAAGAGCCGCCGTGCGCTGGCGCGGGTACTGAAACGATGTGGTCGGGTAGTAGCTCCCCGTCGCCTGGAGCGCGACACTGGGTTTATCCGCCACCCGCGCCAGAGTCACACCCAGCTCGGTCGCTCGGGCCAGGGTCTCGGCCTGCAAGACATCATCGCGGCTCTCGGCGAGTTTGTTCACCGTGGCTTCGTCGGGGAGCTCGGGGACGGTCGCCACTTGCTCCAGCTCAATCTTGGTGTCCAGCGGCAGATGCACCGCATCGTTGAACGCCGAACGGGCCACCGCTTCGCTGTTTTTCGCCACCTCGACGGCTTGCTCGGCCTGCACCAGCGCGGTGCTGGCGCGGAGCAGATCCACTTTCTGGCCCACCCCGCCGTCAAAGAGGGTTTGCGCCTGCTTCTGCTGGGTCTGCGCCGCCGTCAGTGCTGCCACCGCGACACTCATCTGATCACGCGCCTTCAGCAGTCCGAAGTAGGTCAGTCTGGCTTGAAGCTTCTTGGCACGAATCGCCGTTTCTACCCCAAACGTATCCGCGAGGCTCTGGAGCCGCGCCTGGCTGGTCGCGGTGCGCACTTGGCCGTAGAGATCGAGCCGCTGCGCCAGCGTGATCGCGAGGCTCTCGGTGTGATCGGGCAATGCGGTAAATGGCGCGGCTCCCGGTGTAAAGACAATCCGAGTCGGGCTGTCAAAGCGCAGCGCACTGGCGCTCGCCGAGAGCGTCGGCTTGAGCGCTGTTGTGGTGGCATCGGCACGCTTGCTATCGGCCTCCACCGCGCGCCTGGCGTTCTTGACCGTCGTGCTGCGCTCCAGCGCCTGGGCAATCGCTCGCTCTAGCGTGAATCTTTCTACTTTTTCTCGGGGCGCTTCCTGCACCCAGACTATCCACATTCTATTTCTCTTTCACCCCTTCGCTTGCCGCACCCAAGGGGTACCCAGGTGGCGGTGGTGCCGCCGGGGGAGGTTAATCCACCGATCAAAATCTTCGTCAGTGTCTCTACCAGCGCATCCGAATCAACGGCTCCACTGTGAATCAGTTCGTCGTACTCGATATCTCGCAACACGCTCACAAATGTCTGGAGTGCGGTGCGGGTATCCAGACCTGGCGCGATCTCACCGCAAGCTTTTCCCGCCTCGAAGATTGCGCTGAGGCTCTGCATCATCTCCTGAAACACTACCTGATACTCTGGGTTGGTGCGGATCACGGCGACGGGCGCACCGCCAAAGGCAATCTTGCGCTCCACAAACTTCCCTACCAGCGCCCAGCGAAAGTATTTTTCGAGCTTCGCCAGTGGGGATAGAGTTGGATCAAGCTGCGACAGCCCCGCTTGACCACGGCGGATATTACGGACAATGGAGGCCACCGCAATGGCTTCTTTGTTAGGAAAGTGTGCGTAGAGCGTTGGCTTAGTTACCCCCGCACGGGCAGCAAGCGCATCCATGGTGAGTGCCTCGTAGCCGGTCTCCAGTGTCAGCTCACGGGCGGCATCAAGAATGGCATCGGTGCGCCGCAGGCGCTGTTGCTCTCGTAGGCTCTCTTGCATCTTTAACTCTGTAGTAAAGTTTTTTACCGTGTAGTAAAAGTTTTGTCAAGCGAAAACTTCAGGTATATTTCTCTCATGAAAAAAGCAGCAAAATACATCGCAACTTTTGTCCTAGGGGGCGCTGCCGCTCTCGCACTGGCGCACCAGCAACCAACCCCAAACCCAGACTCCCAGTACCGTCTTGGGCCGGACTCCCTGCCACAAGAGGGCGTGCCCAAAGGCGAGATCCGTGGGCCCTTTGTGATCCAGAGCAAGGCTTACCCAGGGACGCAGCACACCTACTGGGTCTATGTCCCCGCCCAGTACGATCCCGCAGCTCCTGCCGCACTCATGGTCTATCAAGATGGTCAAGCGTTCAAGAACGAGAAGGGCGACATGCGGGCGCAGAACGTGATGGACAATCTTATCTACCGCCGCGAGATCCCCGTGATGATCGGGGTGTTTATCAATCCAGGGCGCACGCCGGAGCAGCCCGAGCCCAGCCCGAGTGACTGGGGCGATCGGACGACCAACCGTGGCACGGAGTACAACTCGCTGGACGATAAGTACGCCCGTGTGGTCACCGAAGAGCTAATGCCCGCGCTGGAGAAAGACTACAATATCTCCAAAGACCCAGAGATGCATGGCATTGGCGGCTCCAGCTCGGGCGCGATAGCGGCGTTCACGGTGGCGTGGGAGCGACCCAATGCGTTTCGCAAAGTCCTGAGCAATGTTGGTAGCTTCACCAATATCCGGGGCGGCCACCAGTACCCCGATATCATCGCCAAGAGCCCCAAAAAGCCGATCCGTATCTATCTCTGTGATGGGCGCAACGACAACCGAGGGATGCGGGGCGGGGTCTACGACGAAAAGTGGGACTGGTTTTTGCAGAACGTGCGGATGCAGAAAGCCCTCACGCAGAAAGGCTACGACCTCAACTACACCTGGGGCATGAACAACCACGGACAAAAATACGGCGGTGCGATCATGCCAGACATGATGCGCTGGCTCTGGCGAGATGGCCCGGTCTCCACAGATCCCAAAGACATGGTCGAGCGTGGCTTCCGTGCGCCCGCAACGAAGAAAGACGCTGTAAAATAGCCCTATGAAACGAGTCGTAACTTTTGGTGAGGTCATGCTTCGCCTCTGCCCCCCCGGCTACCTACGCTTGCTCCAGGCCACGTCTTTAGAGATGACCTTCGGCGGCGCGGAAGTCAATGTCGCGGTCTCTTTGGCCCAGCTCGGTTTGGACGCGCGTTTTGTGACTCGCCTGCCTAAAAACGATGTGGCGCAGGCGTTTATCAATCAAGTGCGCGGCCTCGGGGTAGACACCACCAAGATTCTCCAAGGTGGAGAGCGCATGGGCGTGTATTTTGTGGAGAAAGGTGCCTCACAGCGGGCCTCGACGGTACTTTATGACCGGGCCAACAGCGCCATCGCCGAAATTTCTCCCGACGAGCTGAGCTGGGACGAGATCTTCGAGGGGGCAACAGCGTTCCACACCACCGGAATCACGCCCGCTCTCTCGGACAGCGCGGCGGCGGCGGCGATTGCGGGTGCAAAAGCGGCAAAAGCCAAAGGTATCTCGGTGAGCTGTGATCTAAACTACCGCAAGAAGCTCTGGAGCAGCGAGAAGGCTGGAAACGTGATGGGCGAGCTGATGCCCTACGTCGACTGGTGCATCGCCAACGAAGAAGACGCCGAGACGGTCTTTGGGATCAAGGCAGCAGACTCGAACCTTACCAGCGGCGCACTCTCTCACGACGGCTATATCGAGGTCGCGCAGAAGCTCACCGAGCGCTTCCCAAATCTAAAAGGCGTAGCCATCACCCTCCGCGAGTCCTACAGCGCCAGCCGCAACGGCTGGTCCGGGATGCTCTACACGAACAGCACCGCGCACTTTTCCCGTCACTACGATATTGATATCGTGGACCGCGTTGGCGGCGGCGACTCGTTCGCAGCGGGCCTGATCTACTCGCTCGTGAATG
This sequence comes from Armatimonas sp., assembly GCF_964826245.1. NCBI lineage: Bacteria > Bacillati > Armatimonadota > Armatimonadia > Armatimonadales > Armatimonadaceae > Armatimonas > Armatimonas sp. Next base: position 12,437 of record NZ_CBAYMC010000053.1, read on the forward strand.
GGAAGTCAGCGCAAGAGTGCATCGAGTTCGCCATCGCCGCCAGCTGCCTCAAGCACTCCATTGTCGGCGACTTCAGCTACATCAAGCTCTCCGAGGTCGAAACCCTGCTTAAAGGCGATGGCTCCGGCCGTGTCCAGCGCTAGTAAATCTCCTCTCAGGGCTTCGGGAAAACGGGTATTTTTTGCCATCCTGGAGCCACCTTTATTTCGTGTCTTGAATTCTGTATAATCTCGCTGGAAGGATTATTGATTATGAAGGTTCTCTCTCTACTGGCACTCCTCTCTCTTCTCGTTGGCTTCCATTCTCCTGCACGGGCACAGAATGAAAACACGATCATTCTAGAAGAATTTCGCATGAAGCTGGTCAAGCCTGCTAGCTACACTCGCTCTGCTAAGGACGAAGTCTATCCTATGGTACTGGCTTTACAGTCTCCGGAAATTGATCGCTATAGCAATAGATTTACAAGCAACAGCACCTCTTTTACTTATAAGCTACTGGGGGGGATCTATCTGATCACCTCACCGAAACCTAAAACAGGTCTTCAAGAGCAAGTAGACAATGCTTTGCCAAGTGACCGTGATGTTGAAGCGATTGGTAAGCTAATCCCAGGGATGGCCATCGAGAAAAAAGCACAAATTACAGTGGGGGGGCGCAAAGCTCTCTCCGTTCTTGCCTCTTTGGACATTAGTAAGACACATGGGATTCAGGAAGAGGCCACGCTCCGACTGATCTTCATGGTCTATAAAAACACCCAAATGACCTGGCTTTTTGCCGGGATGAATGCCGACTTTGACAAGAGTGTGAAGGATTTTGAGAAAATGATCAATAGTATCCGTTTCCTTGACGATAAGCCGCTGACTGAAAAGCCTGCGACACCAGCGAAACCTGCTCCGAAAAAGGGCAGTGGTAAAGGGAAGTAGATGCTTCCCAAAGCTTGGCATGGGGTCTGGCGAGGAAGCTTGACCCTGCGCCCTCCTCTGAAAAACTTCCCGGAGACCCCGGCAATGGAGCTAAGGATCACCCCAAAGGAAAAAGATACCTGTAGCTGGGTGCTCGCCTACAGCGGCCAGCCCGAGCGCCGCTATGAGCTCCAAGGGTTTGCAGATAAGCCAGGAACCTTTATCCTCGACGAAAAAAATGGGATTCTACTTGATGCCGTGCTGGAAAATAACGAGCTGCTGACTGCCTTTGAAGTAGAAGGCAGGCTCTTGCTCACCCGCTATGTCCTCATCGCTTCCGGCATTCAGTATGAAACTCGAACCTTCCAGCGCGGTGAACTCGGCCCCCATAAAGTCGCAAGCTGGAAGTCCCAGAGCCTCCAAAGTGCTCTGCTCAAGCGTTCCTGACGCATGGTAAAATGCCCAGCAGATGCTCCCCGAGAAGAATGAGATGCGACTGCTGTCGCTTGCCGCTATTTTATATGTGGTGCTAGCGCTTCTCTTCTGGCCCCCCGTGACGACGACGATGGACGAGTCGGCGTACCTTAACTTTGCCTATGTTCTGCGTCAAGGCACATTCTACTCCGATGTCGCGCATGTCACGACAACCATGTATATCACTGCGGGAGAGCACTTCACCATTAAGTACCCTCCAGGGATGTCACTCTATCTGGCCAGCTTGAGTTTTCTGGGATGGCCCGTTGTCATGGGGGCAAATATCTTGGTGCACCTAACAACCTTTTTTGTTGTAGGGCGGCTCTTGCGGCATGTGGGTGCCTCTGCGCTTTTTGCCTTGCTTTTTTTATTCCATCCGACTGCGGTGATCTATAGCCGAACCCTGATGAGCGATCCTTTGGGGGGACTAGCTGTAGCCGTAGCCTTTCTTGCACATATACGCGCGCGTCCCCTATTAGCAGGCTTGGTGTTGGGGACTGCTGTCTTGGTAAAAACCGCCAATGGAATCGTTGTTCCATTGGCAATACTAGGAATTCTTATCGAAGAGTTATTACCTTGGCGTCGGTGCACTTTCACGCAGCGAGTTGCGCAACTACGTCCCGTGATTTTTCTTGTCTTAGGAGCATTGCCAGGAATTATAGTAGCCTACCTCTACCAAAAAATAATCCAGCAAGGTGGGTGGGCAAAGTATGATGCTGGATCTGGGGAACTGTCAGATCGTTTTAATCTTACATATTTTATGCAACACTTTCCCTTTTATATTTTGGCTACGGGATTAATTTTCCCTGGAATGGTTGCTGCTCCTATATTCTATCGGAAGAAAGGTTGCTGGTTTCTGCGCCTTGCTATTCTCGGTATTATACTATTCTATAGTCCTTATTTTTTTCTGGATGCAACTAATCAACCACTGGAGTCTTTTATTATTGGGCAGCGATTCTTGTTAGCGATCTTGCCTCTGTTTATTGTTGCTTATGGGAAAGTTCTCACGGACTTCTTAGCGCCTCGGCTTTCACCACGCCAGTGGCTTATCTTGGCTGTCGTGACTGGGGCGTTGCTCTTTCTGGGGACAGGGGCGGTTCACTGGCGTCACCAGAAAATGCTACGGACGCTAGAGAGCCTGCGGAGCGATATTGGTCGTGAGGTTCCTGAGGCTGCGGAGCTAGTGTGTACGGCGCATATTGGCAAGCTCCTCCACCCCGCATGGACAGGCCGTCGGCTTTATGATTCGATAAACGGCGAAGAGGATGGCTTGAAAGTTATCTCGCAGCGCTTAAGTGTCGGGTCAGAGCCGGTCTATCTGGCGCTGTGGAGCCGTGAGTACCGTGCAGAGACGCCACGTGAGCAAGCGCTCTGGAAAGCAGTTCATGAGAGGTTTAAGGTGCGCGATGTGCCCGACCGCTCTCACGATGGGCTTCAGCTCACGCAGATTCTCGCGGAAAAGCTGTCCGTACGATAAAATACTCCTCGCCTGCGGTGTTTGCAAGCGAGAAGGCGCTGTCGCTGAGTGAAGAGAGTTTTGTGGGGGGAAAGTGATGGGCGATAGTAGAGCATTTTTAAGTCTGACACGGGAAGCGCCGAAAAAGCGTGCGGTGAGTGAGCGAGTTCGGGACTGGTCGGAGGTCTATCTGCCGATGGCTCCGGAGAAGCTTCGTGCTCAGGCATCGCGCTGCATGGACTGTGGCGTTCCATTCTGTCATAGTGGTTGCCCGCTGGGCAATCTTATTCCCGATTGGAACGATCTGGTCTACCGAGGGCGCTGGCAGGAGGCACTTGTCGCCCTGCATGCCACCAATAACTTCCCCGAGTTCACCGGACGGCTCTGTCCTGCTCCGTGTGAAGATGCCTGCGTTTTGGCGATTAACGACAAAGCAGTGACGATCAAGACGGTCGAGCAGCGCATCATTGACCATGGGTTTGAAGAAGGCTGGGTTGTGCCGGAGCCGCCGCAGAACCGCACGGGCAAGCGCGTGGCCATTATTGGCAGCGGTCCCGCAGGTCTGGCGGCGGCGCAGCAGCTCAATCGGGCGGGGCACTGGGTAAAAGTTTTTGAGCGCGATGACCGTCTAGGCGGGCTAATGCGCTACGGCATCCCCGACTTCAAGATGGACAAGTTCGTGCTAGATCGCCGTCTCAAGCAGCTCGAAGACGAAGGCATTGTTTTCTGCACGGGGGCCAATGTCGGGGGAAATGTGACCGTCACCGAGCTGCGCCGCGACTTCGATGCGGTGCTTCTCTGCACGGGAGCGCTCGCTCCACGAATGCTAGATCTTCCTGGTGTGGAGCTAAAGGGTGTTCACTATGCCATGGACTATCTCGTGCCGCAGAACAAGCGCAAAGCGGGCGATAGTTTGCCCGTAATAGATGCTAAAGACAAGCATGTTGTGATTATCGGTGGTGGCGATACGGGGGCAGACTGCTACGGCACCGCGACGCGGCAGGGGGCAGCATCGGTGACCCAGTTCCAGATCCATCCTGAGCCGCCGGTGGACATGCCCGAGCTGAATCCCTGGTGGCCTCAGCCTGCCCATATCCTCAAAAACGGCCCCGCACACGAAGAGGGCGGCGAGCGGGCGTGGGGGGTTCATACGACGCACTTCGAAGACGATGGCAAGGGGCATGTCAAAGCGCTGCACGCGGTACAAGTCGAGCGCATTGAGCGGGCGGAGGGAGGACGTCGCATCGTGCCCGTCCCAGGATCCGAGACGATCTACCCGGCGGATCTGGTACTGGTTGCTATTGGCTACACCGGGCCGGAGCGCTCGCCACTCACGCAGTTCGGGGTCGAGCTGGATGCGCGCGGGAATGTGAAGGTGGATGAGGACTACATGTCGGTCAATGTGCCCGCGGTCTTTGCGGCAGGTGACTCACGTCGCGGCCAGAGCCTGATTGTCTGGGCAATTGCGGAGGGCCGCGAGGCGGCGCATGGGGTAGATCAGTACCTCATGGGAGTCTCCCGCTTACCACGAACGAGCGTCAAATAAATTATTTTTGGTCAAGCTCTTGCGCCATGTCAGAATAGGTGGTTAGATGCATACGTGCTTTTTTGTGGGTACAGCCTTCTATCCACAAACCTCCCTATGACAGCTCCAGTTCTGCCCGGCCCGGTTCGTTCCGCTTTTGGCTCCTGTTCCTCTGTTATCTGTGTGTCGCATAAAAACTAACATGAGGGTTATCAGGAGACGCAAATGCGTATCTTCGTTGGGGGTCTTTCGTACTCCACAAATACTGAGGGGCTTCGCAGCCTCTTCGCCGAGATGGGCGAAGTCACCGATGCTACTGTTGTTTCGGATCGCTTTTCTGGCGAGTCCAAGGGCTTCGGTTTTGTCGAGATGCCCAATGCTGCCGAAGCACAAAACGCGATTGCCAAGTACAATGGCTACTCTTTAGACGGACGCAGCCTGTCTGTCAACGAGGCTCGTCCTCGTGAAGAGGGTGGTCGCTCCGGTGGCGGCGGTGGTCGCTCCGGTGGTGGTGGTGGCTACGGCGGCGGTGGCGGCGGTCGCTCCGGCGGCGGCGGTGGCGACGGCGGTGGCGGCGGTGGAAATCGCTGGTAGCTTCGGCTCCTAACTAACAGAAAGCAGGTTGCCTTTGGGCAGCCTGCTTTTTTTACTATTGTACGCGAAGTAGGTCTACAGACGGATATGGTCTGCGTAAAATCCACCCTGCGCCCGATGCGGCGCGGTCTTGATCTGACCTACAATACAAACATCATGAGGACAGCGAGTTTTGAGAATGCGGTTCTGCCCCACCGCGAGAACCTGATGCGTTTTGCACTGCACCTAACCCACGACACGGCAGATGCCCAAGATCTGGTGCAGGACACTCTTCTGCGGGCCTACACCCGTTTCTACCAGCTTCGTACCCAAGACGCGACCCTGGCATGGCTGCGCTGCATTCTGCGGAGCATCTTCCTCCATAAAATTCAGCGCAAGCGCCGCGACCGTGAAGGCACTAGTGAGATCGCCGAGTGGGAGTCCACACGCGAGTTTGTCGGCCCTGAGAAGCGCGCCATTGATGGCGTCGAGGCCAGCACAGTGCTAGATGCCGTCCAGACCCTGCCCCCCAGCTACCGAGATGTTCTACTGCTGACCATTGCGGAGCTGAGCTACAACGAGATCGTCGAGCGCACCGGGCTTCCCATGGCGACCGTCAAGGCCCGCATCCACCGCGCCCGTAAGATGGTGCAAAAGCAGCTTGTGCTGGTCTAAGGGAACTTTTACAGGATATTGACAAGTACTAGAAGTTATGATATTCTGCACAGATGCAGGGCACCTTTACGGTACCCTGCTTTTTGTTGCCCGCAGTGAGTTCGAGGAGAAATGATGGCAAGCACAACCGCACAGCAACCGTCGGAGCCCGCAAAAAAGGCACCGCGTCCGGGTTTACAGGAGTATCTGAAGGGGGTTCGGCATGAGCTGAAGTCACCGCAGACCCACTGGCCCACTCGCCCTGAGCTTATCAAGATGACACAGATCGTTCTTCTGTTGATCACGGTTGTCGCCATCTACTGTGGCGGGCTAGATTTTATTTTGTCCCAGATCACCGAACGGGTGATACCGCACAAATAGGAAGCGTTTAAAAAGGCAGCACGATGCAGCGACACTGGTACGCGGTTCATACTTACTCGGGCCACGAGATGAAGGTCAAGATGACCATCGAGAAGCGTGCGGAGACGATGGGGCTCCGGCAGAAGCTTTTCCGCATTCTCGTCCCCACGGATACCGAGACCCGAAATCGGGGCGGCAAGAAGACAGAGTACAAGCGCAAGGTCTTCCCCGGCTATGTCTTGATTGACATGGTTCTGGACGATGACACGTGGTACTTGATCAAGAGCACGACAGGAGTTACGGGCTTTGTTTCGTCGGGAAACAAGCCGGTTCCGCTCCAGGATAAAGAAGTTCGAGACATCTTGGATGCTCTCGATCCTAACAATGCGGCCTCACGGCCCAAGAAGATCTGGGAGAAGAACCAGGTGGTCCGAGTCAACTCGGGGCCGTTTGCGGACTTCACTGGCAAGATCGAGGAGGTCAACGATACGAAAGAGAAGGTCAAGGTAATGATCTCGCTCTTTGGACGTGACACGCCGGTTGAGCTGGACTTTAACCAGATCGAAAAGATTTAACCCCCTAGCCCCCGCCCAGCGGGGGAAGAGAGGGTTAAAGTAGGAGGCGGGGCTTGCCAAAAGACCCGCCGCTAACACTACGGAGAAAAGAAAATGGCAAAAAAAGTTGTGGGCGTCGTTAAGCTGGCGCTCAATGCAGGGAAAGCAACTCCTGCACCTCCCGTTGGTCCGGCCCTTGGTGGGTACGGAATCAACATGATGGAGTTTATCAAGGGCTACAACGCCAAGACCGCTGACATGGCGGGCTCGATCGTGCCTGTGGTAATCACCATCTACGATGACCGCTCGTTCGTCTTCGAGACCAAGACCCCGCCTGCGTCCGACCTGCTCAAAAAAGCGGCGGGTGTACCGTCGGGCTCGGGTAAGCCCAACACCGTCAAGGTCGGCTCTATCACCAAGGCGCAGCTCAAAGAGATCGCAGAGAAGAAGCTTCCTGACCTGAACACCAACGATGTGGATGCGGCGATGAGCATTATCGAAGGCACGGCCCGCTCTATGGGCGTGACGATCACGGACTAACGGAGAAAATCAATGCGAAAACAAGACCGAAAGCATGTCGTCTCCGCGCGCTTCAAGACCGAAGCCGCGAAAGTGACCAAGAACACCCAGTACGAGCCACTTGCCGCCCTTGAGCTGGTGAAGGCAACTGCCTCCACCAAGTTCGACTCCACCGTAGATGTTGCGATCAACCTAGGGGTAGATCCTCGCCAGGGCGACCAGATGGTTCGTGGTACCACCGACCTGCCGCATGGCACCGGTAAGAGCCAGAAAGTGGCCGTCTTTGCTAAGGGCGCGAACGCCGATGCTGCCACGGCTGCGGGTGCGGATGAAGTGGGTGCCGATGAGCTAATCGCCAAGATCCAGAACGGCTGGCGTGACTTCGATGTTCTGGTGGCAACACCGGACATGATGCCCGCTGTCGGTAAGCTGGGACGTATCCTGGGACCGCGCATGCCCAACCCCAAGTCGGGCACCGTGACCACGGATGTCACCCGTGTGGTTACCGCCATCAAGAAGGCAACCCGCGTCGCCTACCGTGTGGACAAGGGTGGTATTATCCACGCTCCTATCGGCAAGGCAAGCTTCCCCACCGAGCAGCTCAGCGAGAACATGGCTGTGCTGATCAGCACCCTGGTCAAGGCTAAGCCGTCGAGCTCCAAGGGCCGCTACATCCAGAAGATCACCGTCTCCTCCAGCATGGGGCCGGGGGTCAGCGTGGATGTTGCCGTCGCACAGCGCGTCGACAAGTAGTTCGGGGTTAATCCTCAGCCGGGAGCGCGTGTCGCTCCCGGCTTTTTGTTTGCCTTGACATTCTCTAAATTTAACGTATAATTGCTTATCAAGATGAGATTCAGGAAGCCAAACAAAGAAACTTCAGTGATGATGGTTACGTCTTTAGTTGGCTGTTTGGTTACATTTTCTTTATTATCTTATCAGGATTCTACTGCGCCCCCCCCCCCCGAGATATTAAATATTCAGTCTGCTGATATTCTAAACAACGAGGAAAAAAGGTTTTCTGGCGTTGTTGTTATAGAATATATGGATTATGAATGTCCACCGTGTAAAAATAAGTTTCTAGAAATAGAAAAATTAAAAACTGAATACAAAAACAAAGTTTTATTTTCGATAAGACATTTTCCAATGGATTTTCATAAATATGCAAAAAAATTAGCAATACTTTCTGAAATATATCGACTGCAAGGAAACTTATCAATGCATGATTTTTTAATGAAATGTGAAAATTTTGACAATTCAAATTATCAAAACATTAAAAAGACTCTTTTAGGAGATAAGATAAACAAAAAACACGTC
>NZ_CBAYMC010000054.1:0-20127 GCF_964826245.1 Armatimonas sp.
GCGGCGATACGCTCGCGTTTCTGGCTACGGCTCTCCGGCAGGCGTTTCTTGAGTTTCACCTGAGGACATTTTACCCTGAAGCAGCGCTAAAAAGGCCGCACAGGCCTCAGGAGTCTCAAAGGCACGCTTGGGAATCAGGATCGGGGGGAGCGCCACGGCGTTCTCGTCACCGTCTTCTTTATGCTCTAGCTCCACCCCGATCAGCTTCTCCAGATCAGTGACCGCTTTTAGGGCGCTCCAGTAGAAAAGCACCTCACGGCTCCGGTGTGGCTCGGCCTGGGAGAGTCCCTTTTCTTCCAGCGAGACGGTCAGAGTCTGGGTATTCTTGGGCTTCATCGTGGCAAGCTGTTGGCGCAGGGAGTTGGTCTGCCAGCGACCCAGCGCGGGAGCTAGCACCATAAATGCTGCGAGGCCCATAAAGATCCAGGCGATGGTGTCCCAGCCCCGGTTCAGCGCGAGCCAGCCCAGGATGGCCAGCATCGCCACTAGCTTGAGGGGCGGCTGGACATTGAGCTTCTTGCGCTTGTGCTCCAGCCACTCCCACTGGTCTTCCAGATTGTGCTCAAAAGTAACACTCAGGCTCATACGATCTCTTCCTCGTGGCTTACGGGTTTGGTTGCCTGCGTGGCGGCCTGGCGGGCATTGACCTCGGCCAGAAACGCGCTACGGCTCTCGTCGGTTTCAAAGGCGCGGTGGGGAATCACCACCACTTCCAGCAGGCCAAAGGGCAGAAAGAGATGGCTCTCTGTCTCGATCGCCTCACTAATAGTACCCCAGTAGATCAGCCGCTCGCCACGTGAGCTGGCCACACGCAGGCCATTTTCTTCCAAAGAGACGGTTCGTCCGCCGAGCCACTGCTGGAAGCCCTCGGAGTTTACCCAGCGCTTGCCGCGCCTCTCACGGAGCTGTGGTAGTGCCTGGAGCAAGTAAAGCCCAACCCCCAGCGCGATTAGAAGCGCGAGATTGCTGGCGGCGCGAGAGACCAGCATCCAGACCACGATGGCAAAGGCAACCGCAATCGTATCGTTCTCTTTACGCTCCTTCTGGCGGCGCTCGGGGCGCTGCCAGAGATACTTCATCAGGGCCACGCCATCGTCTTTGGTTAGTTCGTAGGTAATGCTCATTTTCGTTTCCGATCCTTGTACTCTCAAGGACAGTTGCCAAGCAAAAATGGTTACAGAAGGAGTTTTAGAGCACGCTCCCGAATGTGAATGTATGAAACGCGAACTGACTCTGGCCGAGCGCTTGGGCTACAAGGCCACCGACAAGCTACTGCTCATCCACGCGGACGATGTCGGGATGTGTCACTCGGTAAATATGGCAACCACGCAAGCAATGGAGAGAGGTGTGGTGACCTGCGCGAGCATCATGGTGCCCTGCCCTTGGTTCCCTGAGATCGCCGCCTACAGCCGCGAGCATCCCGAGAAAGACTTCGGCCTGCATCTCACGCTCACCAGCGAGTGGAAGCACTACCGCTGGAAGCCGCTCACCGCCGCAAAAGAGACCCCCGGCCTGCTCGACAAGGAGGGCTATATCCACCGTGACGAAGCCGATACAGCGCGTTTCGCAAAGCCCGCTGAGGTCGAGAAAGAGATCCGGGCACAGATCGCCCGCGCCAAAGAGTTCGGCCTCAAGCCCACGCATATTGACTCGCACATGGGGACGCTCTTTATTGGAGGCTTCTATCCGGTCTATACCAAAGTGGGCCGCGAGACGGGCCTGATGCCCATGGTGCTCTACCCCACCCCCGAGCGCATCGCGCAGGCCACGAAAGACTTCGGCCAGCGCGACCCCCTCGGCTCGTACAACGCACTTAAGAAACAGAACTTTGTTGCGCTGGACTACTTAAAAGAAGGCGCAGAAGGCAGCACGCTGGAGACACGCCGTAAGCACTACTACGATGCCCTCCGCGCTCTCAAACCCGGTGTTACGGAGTTCATTGTCCATCTTAGCCTGGATGACGCGGAGATTCGGCATATCACCGGTAACTGGGAAGCCCGCTGGAACGAGTACCAGATCATGATCGACCCACGCACCCGTACTCTCATTGACGAGCTAGGCATCAAGCTCATCGGCTACCGAGAGCTGAGCAAGCTCGCCTTTCGTTCTCTCAAGAGCTGAACTCTCTGAGCGGCCACCGTGATTCGGACGACGGCACCGCTCTCGAAATCCCTCGTCGGTTACCGATTCCAATCGGTGGACTTCCCACGGGCGATGGGCAGCAAGTTGGGAACCGGCTCGCCGGTGCGGAGGCTGGTCAGACCGGCTTGGGCAAGCTGGACGATGTAGGCTTTGCGGCAGCCTTGCGAGACGTTCACGCCGCTCTTGTGCATGGTGAGTGACCAGAACGCGACAATCGAGCCTGCCGGGACGGGCACGGGGATTCCCTGGTTCGGGTCGTCGAGGCTGTGGCAGGCGAGGCCAATCGGGGTTTGCTCGTGGGGCACCAAGCCGTTCTTGTGCGAGCCGGGCAGTACCCAGACACAGCCGTTTTCAAGAGTCGCCTCGTTGAGCGCGATCCAGAGCGTCAGATACGGCGAGGGCGTCACGGGGGTATAGCCGTCGTCTTGGTGCCACGGGAACTGTTTTTCCCCCTCGGGCATCTTGAAGACGGCTTGGTTCCAGTAGAGATCGACATCGGGGCCAAGCAGCGCCACACCCAGCTCGACGAGCTCGGGGCGGCGGCAAAACGCCAGAATCTCGGGGTCGTTCTCGGCCAGATGCGACGTAAACGTGATCTCGCTCGCCCGCGAGATTCCCTGCGTGCCGCCACTGACCGCAATCGCTTCCTCGTGGCGCTTCTGGTAGCTCTCAATGCGCTCCGTCACCGCCGTCAGCACATCGGGCGTGAAAACCCGCTCCAGAACCACAAAACCATCGTTATCAAGTGGCATGCGCTGCTCCAAGCTGAGTTGCATTTTTTCTCTTACTCCTACCTCTCCGTATACGCCACACCCAGAGTTCTCTCCTGCTTAAAAGATTTTTGTGAGGATTGAAACCTTTCGTGGCGCTCTGCGCCTCTTGTCTTTTGTAAGAGAGAGGTAAAACAAAGAAAATGATCTATACGAAAAATGTTCCCACCAAAGAGCGGCTTGCACGTGGACTTGGGGGAGCGGCGCTGATTGCCTGTGGCCTGATTGGGATGAAGGGACTGCCGCTGGGCTATGTTCTGGCAGGCTCAGGCTTGTTCACGGTGCTGACGGGGTTTGTAGGGTTCTGCCCCATGTGCGCTCTGGCAGGGCGGCGCATTGCGCAGAAGATTCAGGAAAAAGCAAAGTGAAGACGGGGCGGCTGGACACAAAGCTCCTGGAAGCGGCGCACCAGGGGGATGTGGTGGCTCTGGAGAGCCTGCTGATCCTCTGCCGCCCCGATCTGCGCCGCTATGCCGCGCTCACCTGTCTGACATCGGCGGATGCGGAAGATGCCGTTCAGGAGGCGCTGATGATTGTCTACCGGAAAGTCTCCGCGCTACGCTCGGTCGGGACATTCTCACAGTGGATCTTCCAGATCGTGCGCCGCGAGTGCCTGCGGATCATACAGCCTAAGACCATTGGTTTAGAGATCATTCAGGAGAAAGCCTATCTTGACGCGCACTCGGATACCGAGCTGCGATTCGATCTCACACGGGCCATCCAGTCGCTGTCTCCGATCTACCGGGAGGTGCTTGTCTTGCGCGACTTCGAGGAGCTCACTATCCAAGAGATCGCCCAGCGGCTGGAGCTTCCCCCAGAGACCGCCAAGACACGCCTATACCGAGGACGAAACTTAGTACGTGAGTACCTTCTTGCGTAAGGTAAGAAATGGAGAGTTTATAATGTTTGCAAGTAAATCGTTTGGGGAGCGTCTGCTGAGAGGCATTGTGGGAGGTGGGCTTTTCTACAGCGCCTATCTCCTGGGAACCACCAGCGCTGCTCTCTCTTCTCTTTTAGGGCTGGGAGGGCTTGTGGCTCTCCGTGGCTGCCCAATGTGCTGGACAATGGGCTTGATCGAGACACTGTGAGGTAAAAATGCGGTAGCATAGCGGTCATGAAAGTGATCTATGAACCCGCGATTGCTTCCCATGCGCCGGAGCTGTACCGTGTGGATGCGCTGGCGCAGAATGCTATTGAGGGATGGGATGGCTTCGATGCCGACGCGCAGGCACTCTATGAGGCCGATGGCTACTTGGTCGTCCGTGGGGCGCTCTCTGTTGAGCAAGTTCTCGCGGCACAAAAAGAGCTGCTCGCAATGACCCTGGCCGACGATCCGCGCTGTGGCTCGATGGCCTACGAAGGCACGCTCCCCGAGCACCTGCGCCGCGTTGAGGTGTTACCCGGCGGCGCTCCGGTTTCGCAGTTCTCCCTCGGCCAAGATGGGGCGGGGCAGCCCGCGCTCGCCGCAGAAGAGCGGGCGCGTTATGTCCGTAAGTTCATGGACTTCACCGCGCAGCACCCGCCGCTCGCCGAGATCGCGCAGCTTCCAGGGTTGCTGGCCGTGGTCGAGGCACTTGGTGGCGAGCCGATGCAGCTCTTTCAGGAGATGGCTCTGCTCAAGCCGCCGCACGGCCGTGAGAAGCCCTGGCACCAGGACCATGCCTACTTCAACTTCCCCCTCACCACCAAGATCGTCGGTGTCTGGATCGCGCTCGAAGACGTGCGACCCGAGAACGGCTGCATGTTTGTCCTGGCAGGCGGGCATAAAGACGGCCCACGCACCCACTTCATGCGCCGCGACTGGCAGCTCTGTGATGCGGAGTCCGAGGGCTTTGTCAGCACCGCTGTCCCGATGCAGGCAGGCGATCTGCTGCTCTTCGACGGTAAGCTCCCGCACGGCACCCCGATCAACCAAACCGACGAGACCCGCTGGGCGCTTCAGTACCACTATCTCCCGCAAAGTGCCCTCAAAGTCGAAGATGCCGTGCGTCTCGCCGCCTTCGGGGCCGAGGGCAAAGACGTTTCTTGCTAGAGCAGGAGAATCGCCAATGGCCGTGGAATGGGAGATCAGCTTCTGAGGGAGGAGCAAGCGATGGATGAGTTTACCGAAGAGGGTGTGAGCCGTCGAAAGTTTTTGCAAGCGGTGGGAGGGATTGCGCTAGGGAGTGCCGCCCTGGAGCTCCTGCCGACAAGCGCCCACGCCGAGCCGCCTAAGGCGGAGACACTGGTCAAGACACTCTTTGAGAGCCTGACCCCCAAGCAGCGGGAGACGCTCTGCATGCCGTGGGAGCACCCGAAGCGCAGCATGGTGGGTGCCAACTGGGCCATTGTGAAGCCCACGATAGGAGAAATCTTTACCGCTGACCAGCAAAAGATGGTCGAGGGAGTCTTGCGGGGAGTTACGAGCGAGGAGTGGTTTCCAAGAGTCCTCCAGCAGATGAAAGACGACGGCGGTGGGCTCGATGCCTACCACGTGGCGCTCTTTGGTGATCCCAAGAGCAAGAGCGGCAAGTTTGAGTGGGTGCTCACGGGTCGCCATGTGACGCTCCGCGCCGATGGGCACTCCAACGCCAACGCGGCCTTTGGTGGCCCGATCTTCTACGGTCATGCTCCCAAAGATACTGAAGACCCCAGCCATCCTGGCAATGTCTACTGGCAGCAGGCACAGCAAGCCAACGCGGTATTTCAAGCCCTCGACGGCAAGCAGCGCGGTGCTGCACTTTTAGAGAAGGCCCCCAGCGAAGATCAGATCAAGCTCCAGGGCAAGAGCGGCGAGTTTGCAGGAATCGCCATTGGCGAGCTCTCCAAAGACCAGAAGAAGCTCGTGCAGAAGACCATGCAGAGCCTGCTCGCCCCCTACCGTCCTTCCGATGCCAGCGATGCGATGGCGGCCATTGCGGCCAACGGAGGGCTGGATAAGATACACCTCGCGTTTTATAAACAAGAGGATCTGGGCGGCGATGGTGTCTGGGATATCTGGCGGCTGGAAGGCCCGGCGCTTGTCTGGCACTTCCGAGGTGCGCCGCATGTCCACACCTGGGTCAATATCGCCAAGGACGCCAAGATGGCAGATGGCCATACGTAAAAAAAATCAGGGCCACGAATGGCAATTCGTGGCTCTGTCAAAGAAGTCTTAAAGCCCTAAGCGGTTAGGCTCGCGCGGGATCGGCGGCTGGGGGCAGACTACTTTTCGCTGGCGGGGCGTGAGGCGCTCCAGAAACTCTGGTGAGGCTTGGTAGGGGTGGCGAAAATTCCCCCACGATGGCCCATAACGATAGACCACGATGCGCCGCTCACCGGGGTTGACCCGCTTGGCGGAGCCATGCGCGATGGCGTCTACAAAGAGAAGCGCATCGCCTGCGTTTAAGTGCACCTCGATCGCACCCTCCATACCATCGGCGGAGCGCACCTCGCCGCCCTTCATCTGGTGTTGGCCCATGTCCGGGTGGGTGAAGTTGGACTTGTGGCTGGAAGGAATCACCATGGTCGCACCGTCACCAGGCCCGATATCACTCAGCGCCATGAGGATATTGATCTGTCCGCAGTGAAAGCGCCCGTTCTGGTAGCGAAACTGGCAGCGGGTCACGCCATCAGCGCCGCCCGAGTGAATCCCAATCGCCTCGCCGGGGCCACGCAGGTTGGCGAAGTTCTCATCGATAAAGAGCGGCCCGTGGTGCCAGTCAAATGTCCCCTCGCCACCGACAAAGTGCTTCACTTTAGCAAACCAGCCCGGATGGTCAATCAGGCGCTCAAAGGGCTCGCCCGCCTCGTAGATCTGCTGGAGATTGATCCCCTCCGCGCCGCCGTAGCTATGGGCATGCACCCCGCCGTACCACTCGCCCGGTGCCAGCGGCGGCTGGAGCTGCTTGATGTTGTCAAGAATCGCATTGAGCTCTGCGAGATGCTCTTTCGTCAGTACATTGCGCAGAGTGATAAAGCCATTGAGGTCGAAGAAGTACGCCTCACGCGCCGTCACCGGCAAGTCATTGAGAGTTGTTTCATGTTGCTCAATCATCATAGTATTACTCCGCCCGCAGCTCTAGCTCGGTGAGGCCACTGCGGGAGTCTCCTCGGTGGGTGAAGACGATGCGGATCTTAGTGGTCGTGACCCGCGTAAATGTCGCCGTATTGAGGGCGCTTCCGGCAGGTACTTGGGGAGACTTGACGAGGTTCTCGACATCGCGCCACTGGCCCTCCACCGAGAAATACTGCACGGTAAAGCTCTCGGGGGGCTGGACACCGCCGTGGTCGTCGTAGATTGCCAGCTCTGCCCGGCTGACCTCTTTTGCCACGCCAAAGTCCACTTCGAACCAGTCGGTTTTCTTCGGAGAGCCATAGCTCGTCCAGCGGTTGACCGGAGTCGGTTTGTAGTTGACCTTGCCATCGATTGCCTTCTCAGGCAAGCCGCCATAGATATCGTGAAACGAGGCCGTTGCCTTTGGAAAGCCCTGGCCCGTCGGGTTGAAGGCAAGGTTTCCAGGTCGTGGCGGCGGGGGCGTGTAGGGTAGGGTTCCCGTTCCCCATGCCTCAAGCTCCGTCAGTCCCGTAAAGCCGCCTATCGCGTGGACAAAGACGGCGCGTAGGCGGGCAATCTCACGCGGCGCAAACGTGATGCTCGTGAAGCGGTGCCCAATGGGCTTGGCGCTCCCCAGTGGCTTCCACGTCGTGCCGTCAAAGTGCTCCAGGGTCACGCTCTGTGGAGCTATAATCCCCGTGCCATCGTCGAGGAAGGCAAGCTTTACGGTATCGATGCGCCGTGCCGTGCCAAAGTCCACCTCCAGCCAGTCGGACGTATGGGGCGAGCCCTGCGTGGTCCAGCGGTTGGGCGGATGCACCGTGTAGCGGTAGTTGCCGTCGTTGACTGCCTCCAGCGAGGTCTTGGGGTCGGTGAAGCTGGCCGTCAGGCGCGGGTAGTAGTCACCGTCGTTATTGACCGCGTAGTTAAGCCGCGTGGGCCTGACAGGAGCTTTCTTGGGCGCTGCTGGGAGCTTTGCCACGAGCTTGCCCAAGGTCGGGCGGGTGGCGAGCACCTTGCCATCCACGAGCACCTGCAGCCCCGCTCCCTTTTTGTAGTGCGTCCCATCACGATCCCAGACAATGCTCAGAGTATGGCCCCGGTAGGCTAGATCATCGAGCGCGAAGTACGGCCACTCGCTAGGCGCCAATGGCTCCAGCTCTAGGGTGTTATCACTGCGCGGCTTCAGGCCCACGAGCCCTGTAATCACCAAGTCGTTGAAGCTGCTATGGAAGTAGTGCTCGCTGTGGTTGTAGCCATCGTGGCCCGCGAACGAGCCCGTGTCGGGGTTGAGCGCCTCAGCCAGATACGGCACGCCATCTTTGCGGTGCGAGATCGCAAAGATATGCAGCAGCTTGAGATAGTCCATGCGCGTGACGGCCTTTTGTGAGTAGTTGTGCAGGAGGTTGGCCATCGCCTTGAGAGTCTGCGCCGTCGCGTAGGGCCACGACTGCCCACTCCACCAGCAGCAGCTCGTCTTAAGGACAAAGAGCGGGTCGTTGCGCTCGACCGTCGTGGGGCCGAACTTGGAGAAAAAGTACTCCGGATCCATCAGAAACTTCCACGCCGACTCAAAGCCCGGATCGGGGAGGTTGAACTGCCAGGGAATATAGCCGTGCTCCTCACGCCCGTGTGGGCTTCCCGCAAACTTACCCGACTGGTAGGTCAGCGTGTGCTTCTTGACGATATTGCCCTCCGCATCGCTCTCATCACGCATCGACATCGGGAAGAAAAACTCCCGCTTGGGGTCCCAGAGCAGCTTCTGGACATTGGCCTTGAGCGAGGCCGCTTTTGCCTGGTAGGTCTGTGCAGTCGCTTTGTCGCCCGCCCGCTCCGCAACCCTAGCAATGGCGAGGGCATCGGCGTACATGTAGGCATTGAAGCCGGGGCGGTAGCCGTTGGCGCCGCGCAGAATATCCTTGGTCTGGCGGCTGTTGATATTGAACTCCATGCCATCGTCGTGGCCGTTCTGCCAAAAGAGCCCTACCTCGGGCACGAGCTGGCGTGCCTCCCAGCCCTGGTAGTTCTTGATCAGCTCGGGGAGCAGGTCAGTCACCAAGGCATCGTCGGGGTGAACGGTGTGGGCGGCCCAGATGCCATCAGCGAGCCAGCAGCCGTAGTTGCGGGGCTGTGCGCCGGGGGTGTGAAACCAGTAGCGGGCGTAGTCTTGGGCGTACTGTGGGTCGCGCAGCCAGCGCACCTCGTAGAGCTGGTGTCCGACGGGGCAGCTAATCGCGCCGTAGGCACCGCTCCAGAACGGACGGTCAATAAACTCCGTGAAGCTGTAGCCGCTGTTGGGTGAGCCGTAGGTCAGGTGCTTGGTGATGAGCTCCCAGCGGTAGTACCACGTGGTCACCAGCTCCGCATCAGGGCAGTCAAAGAAGGGAATATTGGCCTTGTACCAGTCCCCGTCGCGGTTATCCCACCAAGTCTGGGCGTCGAGAGCTTTCTGCTTATCAAGGATGCTAGCGGGCGGTGCCGCTTCGGCAGTGAGGGGTTCAAGGACAAGAGACATCGCAAGTGAGCAGAGCGTCCGTCGGCGGATTTTCGGGGCAGGCATCGTAGCGCAAGTGTACCTGTTTCTCAGTCGCGTTTATTTCTTTGATAGTCGATAAAGCGAGGCCTGCAAGGCTGGCTCCCAGGATGCTCCCCAGAACCGAAGACAAGCCAGCATAAGCCCGGTCTCGACTTGAGGGAATGTCCGAAGGGGAGCCCTGGAGTGCCTTCCGGAAAAGTGTGCGAAAGAGTCCGCCCAGCACAAAAATAAACCAGAGTACGAGGTAGAGAATCTCCGTCCATTTAGGTATTGCCTCTTCGTCTGCACCAATGACAACGGGGACAACCAGAATACCCGCGATGGTAAACAACGCGACCCAGAATCCTCCAGCCCGCCGCTGGCACCCAACAAAGCCACCTGTGAAAATGCTAGTTAGGATAACGAGCGGAGTCGCGAGAAAAGACAGAAATTCCATCGTAACCTCCATTGAGAGGATAAGTCGTCTGCGCAGCAGCTCCCTCCCCGATTTGGCGGACTTCAAGTTGCGGCAGGGCCAAAGCAACAATATGCCAAAGGGGGGATGTTAGGAAGCCACCGACGTAGATATAACACAGAAAAAACGGGGGTATCTCCCCAAACAAAGAGGTTACGGTGATGTTATGTCAGCACAGACATTCTGCACTAGCAGTGGGCTTGGTGGGGTTATCAGTTTTGACACTCCCTGTATCCCCCACCTACGGCCAGAGACCGGCTCTCCCCCATCAGAAGGATGCCGATGTCGATCCCGTAAGCAGGGGGAAAGTCACCGGCGGTATCTATGATTCCGTCACCTATAAGCCCATCGCAGGCGCAACTGTCTCGATACGTGTTGATGGCATCTTCGAGAGTGGCAAGACGGTCACGACCACAGACGAAGCGGGTTTTTACAAGGGGGAAGCGGAGATCGGCAGAACCGTGAAGCGCACGAACGCGTTCCTGGCGGTCGCTGGGGTTGCTGCGGGCGGTGTCTTGCCCGGAACGTTCTCAGCCACGAGCCGAACCGATGTCGACCAGCTGATCCTGCGCGTCACCGCTCCCGGCTACAAACCCTTTGTTGGCATCGTCCCCTGCCGCCGCATCTATCCTGCTATCTTCGAAGTGGAGATGGAGTCCGTGCTTCTTACCCCTCAGAGTCAGCCCGGTGCGTCGATCGTCGTTCCCGGTTGGGGTGCGGCTCGATTCGTCGAGCTACGCGTCGAGCCACCGATAGCTCTGCCGGGACAAGAAGTTGAGGTGACCATGAGGATCGCTTGCCCACCACCGGGAAAAGATCAAAGTGGCAAAGAGCATCCCTTCAAAGGCTTCGTCGATCTTGAGGTGGGCAAGCAAGTGGAGCTCAAACAACGCACCCTTGAGGGAGATGGAATCTATGCATTTCGTGGAAAGTTCAAGGCACCAAAACTTCCGCGTGAGAGTGTCTTGCTGATTAACCAAGTCTCAGGCTCCGCGATATTCCCCTTTTCGTTCTCGATGAGCGACCACATCACAAATGATTTCCTTTTCCAGGTTATTCTTAATGAGGGCATGCGCAAGGAAGCAACCCAACGGGCAGAAGCCTACCGTTTGTATGCCGACGGCGATACTGCGGGTGCGGCGGCCCGGTTCGCGGCTCTGAGCCGGAGCGCATCGGGATTGACATTTGATCACGTGATGGCAGGACGGCTCCATAACGATCTGCGTCAGCCCGCAGCGGCCGTCGACTTCTTTCGGAGTGCCTTCATAAAAGATAAAAATGGTATCTTTGCAACGTACTACTCCAGAGCACTCCTAGACAGTGACCAGCCACAGCGTGTAACGAATGAGTGCAGTACCCTTCTTGCGGGCGTGAAGAAACCAGACGAGCTCCCCCGTACTCTCCCCTCCGACTTCCTGGTCAACCTGGGAACAGCCTACCTTCGATTGGGACAGATAGACAAGGCACGGGAGACTCTAGACCTCCTGAAGAAACACTGGGCACCCTCCCAAGTTGACTCCATCTTTGATGCCGCAGTTCGAACGGCGGAAGCGGACAGTCGCCTGAAAGACTCCCCACAGGATGCCCCAGCGCTGGCCGAGCGAGCGCGAGGCCTGCGCGACCAAGCACAGTGGGCGAAGGCAGCCCAGGCTTATGAAGCCGCCCAGCTCGCGGCCCCCGGCGACCCGGTGTTGCTTCGCGACCTAGCGTACACACGCTTGCACCTCGCTTCTGGCCTGCCTAACAAGGAAGAACTAGAGCGCGCAATTACTGCGGCGGAATCGCTGACCATCACAAAAGATGGCGGAAAAGACACTCCCGTCAAAGATTTTCTGCCCTGGCATATCCTGGGTATTCTACGGTATGCCCGCGCAGAGCAGCTCCGCAGTCAGGGTTCCTCGGAGCTTCTCAAAGCTTATGACGATGCCCACGAAGCCTTCGACGGAGCCCTACGAAACGGTCGGCTGGCCCCCCCAAAACGTCCGTGGAACGCCGCAGGTTTCCATGTTGTTATGGCAGGCTTCGGGAGTCCTGATGCGGCAGTAGATTTTGATCTACGACAGAGTCTGCTCATCCTACGGGAAAGGCCCGACGATGCCCTTGCACTGACGGAGCTCGGGAAGGGGTTGCTGGATGCGGGCCTACCTTCTGCCGCCGATGCCGCCCTTGCACTGGCTCTGCGAGTAGTCCCAGATGCCATCGAGCCGTGCTATCTTCGCGCGGTGATCGCGGGAGTGCGTCAACTATGGGACGAGGCGATCTCTGGCCTGCGCGACGTGGTTGAGCGTGCTCCCAATCACTCACGTGCCCGCCTCTTGCTGGCAGAATATCTGGAAAAAAACGGCGACAAGGAAGGTGCGAAAGCCCAGCGCACCGCACACAGCCAGCTTTTCAGGTACAAAGCTCCCTTGTAGAGAGCGGCATCGGCGGCAGATTTCGAAGCTATAATAAGCCCATGCGTCTTGCCCGAATCTTCAGCGACCATGTGGTACTCCAGCGAGAGCGGCCCGTTCCCCTCTGGGGCTGGGGGGAGCCGGGTGAGTCTGTTCGTGTCGCGTTTGGGGGGCAGAGTCTTGCGACCACCACCGATCACTCCGGCAAGTGGCGCGTGCAGCTTGCCCCAATGCCCGCCAGCGCCAGCCCGCAGGAGCTCACGATAACGGGGAACACCACGATTCGTGTGAGCGATGTGCTTGTCGGCGATGTCTGGCTCTGTAGCGGGCAGTCCAACATGGCTTTCGGGCTCGGGGGCTGTGATGCCGAGGCGGATATCCAAAGCGCGACGTTTCCCGCGATTCGTTTTCTGCACTACTGGGAGCGCTTCGCCGCGGAGCCACAGGACGATATCGACTCCCGCTGGCAGCAGGTCAACCCTACGACAGCGGGCAGCTGCATGGCGGTCGCGTTCTACTTTGCGCGTCGGGTTTACCAAGAGACTAAGACTCCCATTGGGTTGGTCGCCTGCACCGTGGGCGGCACGGAGATCGAGTGCTGGATGCCATCGGAGGCGTTCCGTACCCCGTCACTTCGCCCCATTGAGAAACGCCTTGATGAGGCGATTGCACAGTACCAGGCCACTCTGCCCGGTGCCGTGGATGCCATGGAACGCTGGCTAGCCGTCGCCAAGCAAGCCCTCGCCCAGAGTCGTCCCGTGCCTAATCCGCCGCGCTACCCGCTCCCTCCCAACGAGGATCGCAATGGGACCTGGGTGCGCACACAGTCGCTCTTTAAGGGCATGGTCTCCCCACTTACCTCGCTGGCCATCAAGGGCGTTCTTTGGTATCAGGGCGAGAACAACGGCGATGAGCTGAAGCCCTATATCGAGAAGCAGCAGGCATTGATAGAGAGCTGGCGCGCCCGCTGGGGCTACGACTTTCCCTTTTACTTTGTGCAGCTCGCCAGCTGGCTTAAACCATCGACGGTGCCCTCGGGCGACGACAGCTCGCCCCGCTGGCAGCGCTGTCGTGAGGCACAGCTTGCCAGCCTTAAGCTCCCCAAGACTGGCATGGCGGTGACGATTGATATCGGCGACCCAGGTGATATCCACCCCAAGAACAAGCTTGATGTGGGGGAGCGGCTGGCGCTCTGGGCACTGGCAAAGGACTATGGGCGCACGGGCTTGGTCTACAGCGGCCCACTCTACAAAGCCATGCAGATCGAGGGCAGGCAGATTCGGCTCCAGTTCGACCACCGGGGCGGTGGGCTAATGGTGGGCAAGAAAGAGGGTCGTCGCCCTGTGGTCGAGGACAAAAACGGGGCGCTCAAGCGCTTTGCCATTGCGGGCGCGGATCGTGTGTGGCAGTGGGCCGACGCGAAGATCGAAGGCGGCACCGTCGTGGTCTCTTCCTCACGCGTCACGCAACCCACCGCCGTCCGCTACGCCTACGCCCTCAACCCGGAGGGCTGTAATCTCTACAACCGTGCTGGCCTCCCCGCGTCCCCCTTCCGCACGGATAAGGGGGACTGAGACAAGTCAGACAAATAACTCCACACGGCTCACCAGCACCGCTTGGCCGCAGAGCGTCACTTCCACGCGGCATCACGGGGGCTCTCCGTAACACAGACCGCGGCAGGGTTGCCCCCAAACGGCTTGTCGGTGAAGGCATCCACAACTTAGAGTATGTGGCTCACTGCGGCTTTGTCTTTGTGTGCGCCAGAAGCCAGGTAAAGAGTTCCGGATTATCGTAGGTCTGGGTCCAGGAGTCGTGCTGGGCTTCGGGATAGACTGTGAACTTTACCTCGGCGGCACCGGCTTTCTTGAGCGCGTCCACCATGTCCTGCGACTCCTGAATCGGGACGGTCGGGTCTTTAGCGCCATGAAATACCCAGATCGGCATGCTCTTCAGTGCCCGCGCTCCCTGCCGCGCTTGCCCACCGCCACAGATCGGAGCGATCGCCGCAAAGCGCTCGGGGTTGGCCGTGGCCCACGCCCAGGTGCCGTAGCCTCCCATCGAGAGCCCGGTCAGATAGACCCGGTCGGTGTCGGCGCTA
Organism: Armatimonas sp.; assembly: GCF_964826245.1. Classification (NCBI taxonomy): domain Bacteria; kingdom Bacillati; phylum Armatimonadota; class Armatimonadia; order Armatimonadales; family Armatimonadaceae; genus Armatimonas; species Armatimonas sp. The sequence continues at coordinate 14,409 of NZ_CBAYMC010000054.1, forward strand.
TGCTTTGCCAGCACGTCATCCAGCAGCGCATTGAGCGTCTCCACATCCCAGCCACGCCGCTGAAAGACCGGCGCCTGCGGCGAGACGACAATAAACGGGAGGTCTTGGCCCTGTGCGATCAGCTTGGGCGGGCCGTGCACCTTCACTTTTTCTAGGTCCGCCCCGCTCTCACCCGAGCCGTGCAGAAAGACCATCACGGGCCATTTCTTCGCCGGGTCTTTACCATAGTCCTTGGGCAAGTAGAGCAGGTAGCCCGCCTTGAGAACTTTCGTGACACTCTTCTCCAGCGCCAGCGGCTTCTGCTGTCCCGCCACAGTCGTCTCTTGTGCCAGCGCAGGCACCGCGCCTAGCGCTAGGAGCGCCATCAAAATACATCTTCTTTGCATACCCAGAGATTCACCATGCAGAGCCGGGTATCCTACAAAATATGAGTGAACAAACTGCTTATGTGACGGGAGCCGACCGCGGCCTCGGGCTCGCGCTCACCGAAGCGCTCCTTTTGCGCGGTTTCCGTGTCTTTGCGGGTGAGTATGGCCTTGATGCATCCGGGCTCGACACCCTCGCCGAGACCTACGGTGAGCGACTGCACCGCCTGCCTCTCGATGTCGCCTGCGACCGCTCGGTTCTTCGGGCGGCGGATAAGCTGCGTGAGCACTGCCAACAATTAGATTTACTTATCAATAACGCCGCAATTTTGGGAGACTTCACGGGCGGCATCACCGATCCGCTGGACTTTACGCTGATGCAAGAGGTCTACAATGTCAACTCCCTGGGGCCGCTACGAGTGGCGCAGTCGGTGTTTGGTCACTTGACACGGGGGAGCTTGAAGAAGCTGGTGAATATCTCATCGGAGGCAGGCAGCATGGAGCAGTCGCGGCGTACCAACCGTAAGCTGCGCTACGGCTACTGCATGTCCAAGGCCGCCCTCAATGTCCAGACCGTCATTCTCGCCAACCACGCCGCAGAGCACGGGATCGAGAGCTATCTCTTTGATCCGGGCTGGATGCGCAGCTTTATGCACGGCACCAAGAACCTTAACGCAACCCAATCCACCGATGAGACGGCGGAGAAGATCCTCGCCACCGTCCTTGACCGACCCCACCCCGGCTACCTCTACATGACCCGCGACGGCCACCGCTACGACTGGTAAGGACCCGAAATGAAACGAATTCTACCTGCCACCTTGGCCTTCTTTACATTACTCACGCTGGCGTGGGGAGGCAAGCCGAATCAAGTCGATGTCTCGGTGGTGGCTCTACGCGCCGCGATAGAGAAGTCGCTGCCTCTGCTGGCGGCGGGTGCGCGTGGCTCACGAGAGAAGCGTGCGCAGTGCTTTACCTGTCATAGTCAAGGCCTGACCATTCTTGCGCTCTCGGCGGCAAGAGCAAAGGGGTTTAAAACTCAGGATGAGGAGCTTCGCAAGCAGGTTAAGTTCACGGTAGATTTCCTCGCCACCAACCAGAAGCAGTACCTTGTGGGGAAGGGGCAAGGCGGCCAGATCGACACGGCGGGCTACGCGCTCTGGGCGCTGGATGCGGCAGACGAAAAGCCCGATGCGACCACAGGAGCTGTAGCGGAGTATTTCCTGCGCTGGCAGAGTGAGCTGGACTACTGGAAGCCGACCAATCGTCGCCCTCCGACTCAGCAGAGCCTGTTTACATCATCGTATCTCGCGCTGTATGGCCTAAAAGTCTTTGGTACGCCTGAGCAGAAAGAGCGCCGGGAGCAGCGCTTTGCGCAAGTACGGGCCTGGCTGCTCAAAACACCTGCCCAAGACACCGAGGATCGCGTCTTTCGCCTGCGTGCTCTCCAAGTCGTGGATGCCCCCGCGGCGGAGCTGCGCAAAGCGGCTCAGGAGCTACTGCAAAAGCAAAAGCCCGACGGCGGCTGGGCACAGCTCGACACCATGGAGACGGATGTCTATGCCACGGCCACGGCGCTGGTCGCACTCAACGAAGCCGGAGGGCTTGCCACCACGTCTGCGGTCTATCTCAAGGGCCTGCGCTATCTTCTCGAAAAACAGCTCCCCGATGGCTCCTGGCACGTCGCGACCCGAAGCGTCCCTATCCAGACCTACTTTGAGTCTGGCTACCCGCACGGCAAAGACCAGTTTGTCTCCGTCAGCGCCGCCGCCTGGGCAACCATCGCACTCACACACGCACTGCCCTAAGAATCGTGGTAAATACATGCTCCCTTTCTGGAGTGGAGCCTTATGGACTAATTATGTATAAAGGGGGAACCAAGATGAAACCGTGTGGTTGGGTAGTATATGAAAAAGACTCCGCTCAAACAACTTAGCAACCTCTGTTTCGCTCTAGGCTTTGCTTCTATAATCGGCTCGATCGCGATCTGGTTTCTCACCGGTGGGAAAGGAGCGGACACCCAAGCACATGCGGAGCGTTTTGGTATCTTCGTCGGGCTATGGGCACCGACTTTCTTGATCTTATCCAATCGCTTTGATCGCTATGCAGAAAATGGCGTCTAGGAGGTAGGCAGGCTCCTGACGCGGAATAGGGAGCCATGGCGCTTTCTTCTTATCTTGAAACCTACCCGGCCCTTGGCGAGCGGGTCTTTGTGCACGACTCGGCGCAGGTGATTGGCGATGTGACACTCGGTGAGGATGTCTCGGTGTGGTGCAACGCGGTGCTGCGCGGCGATGTGCACAAGATCGTGATCGGTAAGGGAACCAACTTCCAGGATCTGGCGATGGGGCATGTCACCCATGTCGGCTACAACGGCTCAAAGGGCGCACCGCTGACGATTGGGGAGTATGTCACCGTGGGCCACTCGTGCGTGCTCCATGGCTGCACGATCGGCGATGAGTCGCTCATCGGGATGGGCTCGATTGTTCTGGACAACGCGGTGATCGAGCGCCATGTGATGCTCGGGGCGGGGAGTCTGGTCGCGCCGGGGAAGGTTCTGGAGAGCGGGTTTCTCTATCTGGGACGCCCCGCCACAAAAATCCGGCCTCTCACCGCCGATGAGATTGCGTTTCTGCGCTACTCAGCGGAGCACTACATCCAGACCAAGGACAACTACCTGCGCACGGTATAATCTCCGTATGCTTTCTTCAAGACAGTCCCAACAACGAAGTGACAGACCGGCACGCAGCGAAGTAATCCAGCCGATCCGCAACGAGACATTTAACAAGAACGGCACGGCCAAAGAGCGCAAGCAGGGCGGCAACCCGCGCACGATCAACGGCGTCTTTGCCTTTGATGGCTCGATGGACGGCAACCGCCAGGTAGACCCGCAGCTCGCGGTGGGCGGTGGCTTTGTGCTGCATGGCACCAACAGCGGAATCATCATCTACGACAAAAAAGGCAACTTTGTTCAAGGCGTCTCGCAGAAAGCCTTCAACGATGGCATTGACCCTAAGATGTTCTTCGATGTCCACAACCAGGTCTTTGCCTTCGATCTCTGGTGGTACTACGATGCAGCGAAGACCAAGCCGGTCAATATCTCCGTCTCGGAGACCGCCGATCCACGCGGCGCTTGGAATACCTACCCGATCTCGATCACGCAGGCCGTGGATGGCGGCGGCAATGGCTACAGCCGCAAGTGGCTTGGCTACAGCTTCCCCGGTGGCCCGGAACGAACCATCGTGATGAAGATGGCCGAGCTCAAGTCCGGCAAGCCCGCCACGGCGTGGCACTTTGCGGGCAGCCTCGGCCACCCGGTCAACACGCTCGACCCGATGGACGACCTCTACTTTGTGGACCTCACGGAGAGTGAGATTGTCCTAACACGCGTCACCGATGCGGGCGACGGAACACCCAAGATCGCCTCGGTGGTTCGCAAGCCCCATGGTTTCACGCACTTTGGCTGGCCGCCGCAGTCGCCGCAGAAGGGGACGCCGCAGAAGACATCGTCGGGGGATCGGAACCCGAAAAATCTCGTGATCCAGAACAAGCACCTCTGGTTCTCGCACGTGGTGGATTTCCAGGGGCGCGCCGCTGTGCAGTGGCACCAGTTCACGCTGGAGGGGGTCGAGGTTCAGGGCGGGCGGATCGCGCACCCTACCAATGGCTACATCCAGACCACGATCGCGGTCAATAAAAACAACGATGTGCTTATAGGCTTCCAAGAGACCGGCCCGAATATGTTCATCAGCCCGCGCTACGCCACGCGCAAGGCCCGCGATCCCAAGGGCACGACCCGCCCGGTGCAGAGCCTTGGTGAAGGCGAGGGCGCAACCGACGGCGTCGCGTGGGGCGACTACTCCTGCACCGTGATGGACGGCGACAACCGCACTGACCTCTGGACCATCCAGAGCCGCGCCAACCCCAAAGGCCGCGGCGAGTGCGTCATCGCCAGAATAACGCCTAAATGACCGTCCGCCGATTGAAATCGGCGTCTGAGGGCCTTCGGCCACAAAGTCGCTCCGCGACTAAGAATTAAGGGTAGGTTATTGCCACCGTAGCGCCTTCTGGCTTGTCTCGACGATGCGTTTGGCATGACCATCGGCGAAGGTGAAGCCTAAGCTACTCGCGTGCCGCTTCTGGGCGACTGTTGTGCCGTTGTCGCTCTCGAAAAACAGCACGACTTCGGCGGGATGCTCTAGCGCCTCTAGCTTTTTCTTACTGAGGGCTTTGTTCATTGCGTAGCTCGTCCCAAGTTTCTCTAATGGGCACTTAAGCGGCGTTTTCAGATACGGCTTCAGGGCGTCTTCCCAGTTTTCTGCTGGGGGAAGTGTCTCGTGGTGATCCTGCGTGTACATCATTGCGGCGGTTCCTAGCTGCTTCAGGTTCGAGAGGCACTGGGTCTCGTTGGCCTTCGTGGCCGCGCAGGCAATGTGAAAGACTCCAGCAAAGACCAGCCAGAGGCTGGTGAGTAGCAGAGTCCAGATCCCGACTAAGCCGAGAAGAAGCTCGCGGTAGCGAGTCTGTCGCCAGCGCTGCTCCACACGATATGCCGCAAAGCCCAGCCCAATGGCGGCGAGAACCGGGACAATGCCCCAGGACGTGTGGCTCAAAGCACCATAAAAGGCGATACTGCGCTCACTCATGGGCTATTCTATCTGAGATTAGACCAGACGAGCGCCGTTGGGGACGGGGCGCTCGGGCTGGGCGAGGACGATAGCGCCGGTTTCGTCGGCGAATCCTGTTACCAAAACCTCGCTCTGAAACGGCCCGATCAGCGTCTCGGGCGTGTAGTGCACCGTGAGCTGCGCCGTCGCGCCTCGGGGAAGGCCTCGGCACGGACAACGGTCCCGACCCGCGGCTCCACGCGCTCGAACTCCTCCCAGGTCAGGTCGTTGCTCACTTTGCCAGCTCCGCCAGCTCGATCAGCTGCCGCACGAGGGGCTTGCCCAGGGTCTTGGGGACACTGGTATTGACTTGGAGTGCCATGCTGAGCTTGTGCTCGGGGAAGTAGAGGAGCTCGGTGAGGTAGCCGGGAAAGAAGCCGCTGTGGCCCCAGGCAACTCCCAGCGGCGTGGGGCGGATCATGGTTCCCAGGCCGTAGGTGACATCGGGACCGAGCTGAGCGGGAACCCCGTGCACCTGCTCGTCGTGTAGCTCCTGCGAGAACGCCTTTGTCTCATAGAGCCGCTTGCCCCAGCGAGCGAGGTCCTTGGCGGTGGATGCCATCCCGCCGCCACACCACTCTACTTGCGGATTGAAGGCAAGCTGACCATCTTTGAGCATGGTATCGGAGCCTCCGAAGGGATTGTCTTTTCCGGCGTAGCCCTGCACCAGGCGGGGAATCCGGCGGCGGT
>NZ_CBAYMC010000055.1:0-19961 GCF_964826245.1 Armatimonas sp.
CTGGTGGCCTCTCTCTGAAAAATCCTGGGGAGCGCTGGCGCTCTGGGCCGTGGTGACCGTCGTGGTGATGCGGATTGACAACGCGCCGCTCCTGGGACGGCTCTTTCTCAGCAGCTTGGGAGCATGGCTCTGCAGGGCATTTCTCTTTGAGCAGCCCCTCAAGCCCCTCTGGCCCAAGAACCTCGTGACGGCGGGCGATGTCGCCAAGGCCATGCGCCGTGCGCTTCAGTCGCAGCTCTTTCACTGGGAGACGCTGGAGCGGGAGTGGGGAACCTAGGTATACTGCGTCTTGTGAACGCAACTCTTGAGAGTGGCTTTGCCTTTGCGCAGGCCCAGGTGAAAGCCCTGATCGCCGCTTATCCCGCTGACTACTACCCGATGTACACTGTCCATGGCAAGTTTGGCCAGGACACGAAGCGCTGGACGCACTGGTGCGACGGCTTCTACCCCGGCATGATGTTTCTCTTCGCGGAGGCCACCGGTGAGAGCTTCTGGCTCGACGAAGCCGTGAAGCGCAGCACGCCCTTAGAGCCGCGCCAGTACGATAGAGCCGTCCACGACCTCGGCTTTCTCTTCTTCTCCACGCACCTGCGCTGGCTGGAGCTCGGCGGCCCTGAGGCACACATCAACGCACTTCTGGATCAAGCCGGCAAGACCATGGCGATGCGCTTTATGCCAAACGGGCAGTACCTGCGCAGCTTTGTCGAGCCCGCGAGCTTGTTCATTGACATCATGATGAATGTCGGGACGATCTTCCGCGCCGGTCTGCGCCTCTCTGACGAGCACTTGCTGGCAGTCGCGCACCGCCACTGCGAGACCACGCGCCGGACGATTGTCCGTGGCGATGGCTCGACCAGCCACGAAGCGATTTTCGATCTGACCACCGGCGAGTGCCTGCGTCAGAGCACCCACCAAGGCTGGCGCGGCGACTCCTGCTGGGCGCGTGGCCTGGCGTGGTCGCTCTACGGCTTCACCCGCAGCTACCAACAGACGGGCCGCGCGATCTATCTGCAGACCGCCATGGCCAACGCCGATTATCTGCTTACCCAGCTCCCCGGCGGCGGCGTCACGACCTGGGACTTCGATGCCCCCAACCAAGATATAGACTCGTCGGGGAGCGCCATCGCCGCCTCGGGCCTGCTCGATCTTGCCGCCGTGTGCCCCGATCCCGTCAAGGGCGCGGCCTACCGCGCCTGGGCCATCCGTAGCCTAGAGCTCTGCTGTGAGCAGTACCTTGGCGACAAGACACCGGGCTTTGAGGGGATTCTTAACGGCTCGATCTACCACATCCACAAGAATATCGGCGTCCACGAAGCCTGCCTCTTCAGCGAGTACTTCTTCGTCGAAGCCCTCTGGAAAGCCATCCGCCCCAGTAGCCCCTTGCCTTTAGGTGAGGGGTTGGGGAGAGGTGTCACCCCGTACCCCGAGGACTCGCTCCCGTCGGAGTTCAAGACCTGGGTGGACGGCCCCACCGAAGAAGACGTCGCCTCCCCGGTGGATGGAGCGACGAAATGAGTACACTGGCTCCCCCTATCTTGGGGGCGGGGGGCGTTGCGCTGGTGACGGGCGCGGGGCGTGGGATTGGACGTGGGATTGCGATTGAGCTGGGCAAGCTCGGGTGGTTTGTGGTGGTGAACTACGCGGGCAATGCCGCTGCCGCCGACGAGTGTGTGGCGCTGGTACGGGAAGCGGGCGGGGATGCGCTAGCCGTGCGCGCCGATGTCTCGGTGGCGGAGGATCGTGACCGGCTGGTAAACGAGACCCTGGCCGTGGCGGATCGGATTGACTTACTGGTGAACAATGCTGGGGTTGCGCCGAGCGTGCGCGCCGATGTGCTGGAGGCGAGTGAGGAGAGCTTCGATAGATTGATCAATATTAACCTCAAAGGCCCGTACTTTCTGACGCAGCGCGTGGCAAAGGAGATGATAGCACGTGGTGGCAATGCGCAAGTCGTGACCGTGTCGAGCATCTCGGCCTACACTGCCTCCGTAAATCGGGGCGACTACTGCATCTCCAAGGCGGGGCTGGGGATGACCACGGCGCTCTGGGCGGCGCGGCTGGCCGAGTACGGGATTCGGGTCTATGAATTGCGGCCAGGCGTGATCGCGACCGACATGACGGCGGGCGTGAAAGAGAAATACGACAGCGCGATTGAGGGCGGCGCGTGGCCGATCCGTCGCTGGGGCCTTCCCGAAGACATCGGGCGAGCCGTCGCCGCAATTGCCCGCGGCGACTTCCCGTTCTCGACCGGCGAGGTCATCAATATAGACGGCGGCTTCCACCTAAGGACGCTGTAGGCAACCACCATGCGACGACGGCGAGAGGCAGCGTTTTGGAACAATGGCGATTGCCTTGTCGTGACTCTCGCCGTTGTCCTGGGTTTGGTAATGGCGTCGGGATTTTTCCTGCCACTCTGTCGGCGATTCCCGCTGAGTTTGCCTCTACTGCTCCTGCTGGCGTATGGGCTGAATTGGCTATGGGTTTGGCTCCTCGACTGCTGGCAGTCCCGTCCGAAGGGAGGATTTCTTCAGCGTACAGGAAGCTTCCTGCACCCATGGGCCTCCTTGGGAATCTATGCGGGAACTCTTCCCGCAGTGTTGTGGGCGATTTTAGTGATTAGTGCCTTGATAAAGGGTTTCCGATAACCATCTTTATGGGGTAGATCCTTTCCATGGGCAGGAGCTTTTTGGCGGCGTCTGCCCGTCCCGTTTGGATAAGCTTGTGGAGCTTGCGCACCAGAGGGGTTTTGTCTTCGATGCTTACGATCCACTCATCGGTGTAGCGCTGAATGATATGCCGGCTGAGGCCAACTTGAATCGAAAAGTAGGGAAGTGCGGCTCCGCGTAGGCTGCGCTCTGGATCCCACTGAATATGGACGGGAGCTGAGGCGAAGGCGATGCGCCAGTCATCGGGGTTGAGCCAGAGCGTGGGCTCGGGGTGCGTCAGAACACCTAGCGCGAGGGCTTCATCCCAGCACGTGCGCTTGATTCTGATGGCGAGGATGTGCTTTTGGCCGGATTTTTGGCCCCAGTTGCTGCGCTCCATCAGCCACAAAAAAGAGGGTTTGATCCAAGTCATGCGGTGAAAAGAGAACGGGGCGACAAAGGTCTGGGCGGCTAGTGCGGCGTCGGCGATGGCTGCGTTGTACGCCTGGTAGACCGTGATGGTCTCTCTGTCGTAGGTGGCGCGGATTTCATAAAGCTCGGGCATAGCAAGGCTCTATCGCGCCGAGCCTAGAGCATTGCTAAATAACCATCGGCCCATTTCTGCTGTAGGGGAGTTAGCATCGGCGTAGGCGGGTGATGGTAGTCCACTAGGCGTGCATACGCTCCCCGGTCATAAACCATATCCAGCACGCTCTGCAAGTCAAGAGGGATGTCTGCGACATCTGGGGTGAGGGGAATGCGGATCGTTGGGAGACGATCTTCCAAGCGAATGGGCCAGTAGTAGGCTTTGTGCCGTCGGTGTGCCTGGCTCAGAGAGACTAAGGAGGAGTCAGGCTTTCCGTTCTGATGTAGCATTTTTTGAGGAACCGCCACAGTGTGCTCGCCGCCGCGCAGAAGATCAATCTCAATAAGGTGAATATCGCTCTTTAGAATTTCTTGCTGTTTTTTGAGGTATTTTTCACGGCCTTCTCCCCGTTTATTGATGGGAGAAAGTAGCTCAATTGTGGCAATTAACTCTCGGTCTCGAACAGCAATAATATTAATGAATCTGTGTGTCACCTCAACAGGTTCTAGGTCTAGCTCTTCGGCAGGAGTGATCGTGATGCGCTCCAAAAGTGCCGTTCCGTGGGTTTGTGGTGACGTAGTGGGTGGTTCAAAAGGGCGTACAATCGCAAAATCGGGGACAATTTCGCGCTCGCTCTCCAAAATATAGCAGCGCTCTTCGGAGACAGCAGCAAAGGGTAACGGGAGATACTCATTCAGAGCATCACAGAGGTAGGCAAGGAGTTTTTGATGGACTCCGTGCCAGTTTTCTGGCGCTTCCAGATAGGGATCCATTCCTGGGAAGGGGCTTGGCATGATCTTCTCTAGGAACTATTTTATCGTCGGGAATCCGGAAAGACAAACGCTCCCCTGAAAGCCAGACGGTTTACGAGTGGCTTTCAGGAGAGCGGGTTATTTACAGCTCGACTTTAGCTTTTCCATTTACGAAGGTGAATCGCAAGACTGTTCCGTTGGGGAGCTGGGTATCGTCGGTGTCGAAGCTCAGGCGGCCACTGGCGGTGTTGGGGCTGGGAGCGGTGGTGATAATATCGCGGGCCGTCGAAAACGTGGTGTTGCTAAACGTGATATTGGCCACTTCTACCGGCGTGGTCGTTCGGTAGGTACTGGTTGTGCCGTCACGGGTGTAGGTGACGGGGCCGGAGAATGTGGCGGATGCTTCTGTTGCACGTGTGTCACTGTCCGAAAGGCGGATTCGGAGGGCAATATTGCTGAGCGAGAAAGAAGCAGGTAAGCTCGTGCCGCTAGGCATCGTCACCTGAATGGCCGTATCCAGGCTCTGGCGCAAGCGCATGGTTCTCAGCTGCGAGACCTGAGGAAGCTCTGTATCACCAAACTCCGCGCTCTTGCTGACATTACCCGAGATGACGGCACGCCCTGAACCCACAGTCGCATCCACCGTCGTACCATTGAGCTTGACCAGATTATCAACCTCAGGGATCACCGAGTTAATCACATTGTTGACGGCCCCACAGCCGCTGAGTGCTAGAAGAGAGAGACCGAAAAGAGAGAGGCCGAAAGCCTGAAGACCGTATTTTTTCATATCCATAAGCTCCATTGTCGGAAAAATAGCATTGTTGATGTATTTTTTATTTTACCTTACTTCCTAAGTTTCTAGCCGAGAAAGTCGTGTATACTTCGGAGAGAGTCATGCGTGTTCCCTTCCACTTTCTCATTGGTGTCTTGAGCTTAGGACTGCTGCTCGTTCTGGCAGCGTGCAACCCGCAGGTTCCGGAGAAGAAGTCTACCCTCACGGGAGGGGGCTGGATGTCAAATAGTGCCCAAAATAACTTCGTGGGCAACACGGCCTGTGCCCCCTGCCACGCCAAGAACTTTGGTAGCCACCAGCGAACCCGTCATATGCAGACCCTCCACGACACGATGCGCTCTGATCTCGGCGAAAACGCGCCGCCCACGGGCATGATTCCGGGGGAGATCAAGCTCGGTTGGCTGGAGGAGGAGCTTGTGATCATCACCTCGGAGAAAGACACCGGTGAGGAGATCAATGTCCCGCTGGACCTGGCCTTTGGCTCGGGAAAGACTGGGATTACCTACATTGCGCTGGAACCAAGTGGCTGCCTGGAGATGCGCCAGAGCTACTTTCCCCATAACAAGCAAAAGTGGGTGGTGACGCCAGGTCAAGAAAATCTGGCAGCGACGACTGTCGGGCAGGTGCATGATCTGGCCAGTACCCAGCGCTGCATTGGCTGCCACTCGGTGACTAAGCCTGCAGGACAGCTCAAGCCCGACCGGTCGTTCTATGGTGTTGGGTGTGAGTCGTGCCATGGGGCAGGGGCTCGCCACGTGGCCGCACGGGAGGCAAAAACCCCGTTTACGCGCGAGGAGATCGTGGTGCTCCGGGAGGCAGGGGGCGAGAAGATCAACCAGGTCTGTGGGAGCTGCCATCGGACGGCGGAAGACGTGTCTCGGATGGGTGCGAGCGCGAAGAAGTCAACGGGGCGTTTTCAGCCGTACGGGCTGTCGCTGAGCCGCTGTTTTAAAGAGAGTAAAGACAAGCTAAGCTGCACGACTTGTCATAACCCGCATGAAGATGCCTCGACGGATCAAAAGCAATACGAAAAGACCTGTCTCTCGTGCCACTCCGCTCCTCAGAAAACCTGCCCTGTCAATCCCAAAGAAAAGTGTGTCTCTTGTCACATGCCCACTCGTCCACTCTCGCCAAATCCAAACTTCCCTATAAAGATGGCAGATCACTTCATTCGAGTTTTTAAAGGTGGCAAGCCTACGCGATAGAATACTATCGTGCGAATTGCAAATATTGATATCTCTCCCAACGTCGTTCTGGCTCCTATGGCCGGGATTACATCGCATCCCTTTCGGGTGATCTGCAAGCAGCTCGGCGGCTGTGGTCTCGTGGTGACAGAGCTGATTAGCTCGATGGCGATCCACTACAAGAACGAAAAAACCCTTGGTATGTTCGACTGGAGTGCCGACGAGTACCCGAGCTTCTGCCAGCTCTTTGGTGCCGACCCGCAAGTCATGGCTGAGGCCGCGCGGATTGTCTGCGATGCGGGTGCGGACGGTGTGGACATCAACATGGGCTGCTGGGTGCCCAAAGTGGCCAAGACCGGCGCGGGGGCAGCACTGCTCAAAGATATCTGCCAAGCGGAGGCCGTGGTGAAGGCCGTGGTGGACGCCGTCCCCGACAAGCCCGTCACGGTGAAAGTTCGCGCAGGCTTTACGCAGCCGCATATTACGGCGATTAAGTTCGCCAAATCAGCGGCGCAGCTCGGGGCGAAGTCCATTGCCGTGCACGCCCGTTTTGCCAGCCAAGGCTTCTCGGGAACCGCCGACTGGAGCATTATCGCCCGCGTGAAAGACGAAGTGGGGGATCTGATTCCCGTGGTAGGAAACGGGGATATTGAGACGCCGGAAGATGCGGCGCGGATGGTGCGCGAGACGGGCTGTGACGGCGTGATGGTCGGACGGGCGGCGCTGGGCAACCCCTGGCTCCTCAAGCAAATCGCCGACTATCTGGCCACGGGCACCTACGGCCCCGGCCCCAGTATCGAAGAGCGCTTTGCCATCGCCCGCCAGCACGCCCGGCTTCAGTGCCACCAGCAGGGCGAGAATATCGGCGTCCGCGAGCTGCGTGGCCTGCTGCCGCACTACTTCAAAGGCATCCCCGGCGCGACACGTCTGCGTGGCGCGATCACCCAGAGCGAGACCCGCACGCTCGCCCAAGTCGAAGCCGCACTTGATCAGGCTTGGGAGTGGCACGGAACCCTCGGCGATAAAGAAAGCGAGATCGGCGACTAGATGAAACGTCGTTGGGTCAAGCCACTTGCCTGGACTTTTTGTGGGATCGTGCTGGTGGTTACCGCTGGCTGGTGGCGCTTTGTCGGTGGGCCGAAGCTTCTCTACAACACTATTGGGCAGCAAAAGGCGCTAGTAGTGGGTGAAGAAACGGTGATGGTCGGTCAGGAAGCGGTGATGGTTCGGAAAGAACCCGGCGAGAATGCGGCTAAGGTTCAGCTCCTCCTGCGTCTTGGTGTGAGTCCGAACCAGCTTGATGCTTACGATGAGCAAACTCCGCTTCACAAAGCGGTTACTTTGCAGGACTTGGCTACCTGTCGCGTTCTTCTGGATGCCGGGGTGTCACCTAATATTCGAAATTGGTTCGGAAGCACTCCCCTCCACTTGGTCATGCACCACCAAGGAGAAGAGATTCTGGAGCTGCTTCTTGCGCGGGGGGCAGATCCCAATCTCAAAAATAATCAGGGTGGAACACCCCTGCACGATCCGTTTGAGGAGGTCGAGGAGTACCAGGGCTGGGAAGATAAGTCTCTGGCACCCAAGTATGCGCTTCTGATCAAGGCAGGGGGACGGCTAGATCTCCGAGACAAAGACGGGCGCACGCCGCTCTATCTGGCAACAGAGTGCGGGCTCCCTGAAGTCTATGAGCTGATGGTAGCCTCTGGAGCCGACCCCAAGGAGAAGACTCCGGACGGTGCGACGCTTTTGCACGCAGCGGCAAGTGGACGCTGGGTCTTCGAGGACAAGGGCAAGGTCACGCTCCTGCAGAAATTGGGGCCGCTTCTGGGGACGATCAACACGCCCGACAACGAGGGCTACACACCGCTAGACTATGCCGTCCCCGGACGGAAGTACAAAGATGGTATGGGCGTCCAAGACAATACTCTTGCGGCGCTAAAGCAACTAGGAGCAAAACCGGGAAAACCGTGAGGCACAAAGGATAGTGGACAGATGAGCTGGGCAAAATTCGCCATTGAAGGCTTGCAGCGCGGCGAGACGGTGCAGATTCGGCCAAGAGGGCACTCCATGAAAGGCCGCGTCAACGATGGTGATTTGGTCACTGTGGCTGCCGTTGCACTCTCGGAACTCTCCGTCGGCGATGTCGTGCTGGTGCGCTGTGGTGGCAAGGACTACCTGCACCTCATCAAGGCCATAGATGGTGAGCGGTTCCAGATCGGCAACAACCGGGGCGGGATCAATGGCTGGGTGGGTAAGCACGGCATCTACGGAAAAGCCATCAAGATCGGGGAAGATTAGATGAAGTTCGATGTGGATCTGCGGCCTGATGTCGCGAAACTCAAGATGGCGGTGCGCTCGCAGGGGAGCCGGGGGACGTGCAGTGTGTTTGCGATGACGTTCTGCATTGAGTTCATGCTCCGCAAGAAGCGCAAGCTCGCCGAGCCGCTCTCGGTGGAGTTTCTGAACTGGGCCAAGAACACGGCGACGGGGCAGAAAAAAGACGGCGACTTCTTTGACCGGATCGCGGCGGGCTACGAGCGCTACGGTATGGCAAGCGAGAGTGCGCTTCCCTACGCGGCCCACTACAACCCTGCGCTTGTGCCCGATGCGTTGGTGCTCGACAAAGCCAAGCAGACGCCGCGCCTCAAGGGGCACTTTGTTAAGTCCTGGAGCACCAAAGAAATCATCACCGAGAGGCAAGTCGGGGAGATCAAGGCGCTGCTTCGGCGCGGGACTCCGGTCGCGATTGGCCTGCGCTGGCCCAAGGGCGGTAAAGGCAAGGACATAAATATCGAGGGGCTTTCCGTGATGGACTATATCCCCGCGTCAGACGTTTTTGATGGTCACTCCCTCGCCCTCGTGGGCTACTCTGAGGAAGGCAAGCTCTGGGTTTTCGCCAACTGGGCCGGGCCGAACTGGAGCGACAGGGGCTTTGGTTACATGAGCGACGCCTACCTGCGCCCCTACATCAACGATGCTTTTGTCTACGAGTAGGTTTTTTCACTAACCGCGTACCAGCGTGCGGCTTGCGGAAAGCTCCGTGCCATCGGGGAGCTTGAGGCGCAGCTCTAAGAGGGCCTCGCCAGTGATCTCTTCAATCGCCTCACCGGTTATCGGATCGGAGATGGCGATCAAGAGCGGCGTGACATCGGGGGCCGTGGACTCAAGCAGTCCGGCGAGCCAGTGGACAATCACGGGCGCTGTGTAGGTCTGGCTCTCGTAGGTCGCGGTGGAGAGGAGATCTTGAGCGGTGTCTAGCAGGTAGGAAAGAAGCTTTTCAGAGTTCATCAGACCTTGGGTATACCCTATCTGGTAAACTGTTAGGCATGTCAACTGTTACGACGGCCTCTGGGCTACAATATGAAGATGTGGTTGTGGGTACGGGAGAGTCTCCTGTAGTAGGGCGTGCGGTCTCGGTGCACTACACTGGAACCCTGCTCGATGGCAGCAAGTTTGATTCCTCGCGGGATCGCAATCAGCCGTTTGTCTTTACCATCGGGGTAGGCATGGTGATCAAGGGCTGGGACGAAGGCGTGGCGTCTATGAAAGTGGGCGGGCGACGAACCCTGACAATCCCTAGCAACTTGGCCTACGGCGCGGCGGGTGCGGGCGGGGTCATTCCTCCGAATGCGACTCTGATTTTCGATGTCGAACTGCTCGCGGTAAAATAGGCTCACATGCGACGACCCGTTTTTCTGGCTGCTCTAATGCTCGCCACCCCTCTCTTTGTTCTGGCTGGCTGTGGAGGAGGGGATAGCTCCACCACCACAGTGGCCACCACGGCACTCAAGCTGGATATTGCGTGGGCGGCACGGAGCCGTGGTGTCAATGCCCCCAGCTCCGCGCTCTCCGCCGTTGTCTCGGTCAAGCAGGGGAGCTTCCCCGCGATTGACCGAACCGCGGATGCCGCAGGCTACACACAGAGCTATGTCTCACCCCAGAAAGTGGCTCCGGGGCCGAACTTGCTCACGGTGACGTTCTATGCGGGCAAGGGGGGGACGGGTGCGGTGGTGGGAACCGCCAGTAAAGCGATCAACCTCGCCGATGATGGAACCGGGGCAGGGGAAGTGCTTCTGGTAGGAAAAGTCCAGAAAGTGGCGATCACCAGCCCTGCGCGGCTCACGGTGGGCCAGAGTGCGGATCTGGTGCTCTCCGCGACCGATGGAAATGGGGCCGCGGTTGCCGTCTCAGCGGGCTCGGCGACCTTCACACTGCTCAGTGGCAGTGAGGCGGCGACCCTGACACCCGATGGCAAGCTCACGGCAAAAGCGGCGGGAGTCGCTCGGGTAAGCGCTGCGCTCGATGGCAAAACCAGCGATCCCTTTGAGATCGAAGTGCGTGCGCCCGGAACCGCGACAGGCGTCATTGCGGCGGGCCAGAGCGTCAAGGTCGGAGAGAACAAGCCGCTGGAGTTCAGCTTCACCGATGCCGATGGCAGCCCCATCAGCTACGACCCCGCGCAGCTCACCTTTGAGGTGACCAGTGGTGCGGATACGGGTAGCGTGACGAACGCAGGGCGCGTGACGGGGGCTAAGCTGGGCGTGCTCAAGGTGAAGGCAAAGATCCCCGGTCTGGAGAGCGCTGTCGCCAGTGTTCGGGTGATTCCCACCGGCAATGTCACTGTCACTATTCCCGAGCTGCAAAATCTTGCGGTGGCGGAAACGAAAACCGTCGCCATTACCGTAAAAGATACCAACGGTGTGGATGTTCCCGTGGGGACAGAAGGCGCAAGCTTCTCGGTCACCCGTGGCGGCGATGCGCTGACGATAACTCCGGCAGGAAGCGCGACCGGCGTGGCGACGGGCTATGCCGTCGTTCAGGTGACGGTTGCGGGAACGAGTGTTTCTCAGGCGGTCTTTGTTGGCAGCATTGTCACCAATTCGAGTGGACTCAAGTACATTGATAAGCTCGTAGGGATAGGCGTCTCCCCGAACTCGGGGCAGACCGCGATCGTGAACTACACAGGCTCACTACTCAACGGGAGCATTTTTGACTCCTCGCTGAATCCGGGACGAACCCCGTTTAGCTTCAAAGTGGGAGCGAATCCCAAGCAAGTCATTGAGGGCTTCGATGAGGGCGTGGCTTCGATGAAAGTGGGAGGAAAGCGGCTTCTCATCATTCCCTCAAACCTCGGGTACGGAGCGACTGGCTCTGGAGCGAACATTCCCCCGAATAGTACGCTGATTTTTGACCTTGAACTTTTGGAAGTAAACGGATAACAACTATGAATAACAATCCTATTGTCAAACCCATTGTCATTGCTCTGGGAATCCTCGTCGCACTTTTTGTCGTGGGAAAATTCTTAGCCCCGAAGGATGCCCCGCCGCCTGCTGACCCTGCAAGCGCCTCTAGCCCGGCTCCGGCTGCGGCGAGCACACCTGATGGGCCTCAGGCAAAGCTTGGTTCAAAGGCAGTCACTATGGCCAATGGGCTCAAGTACGAGGATCTCCAAGTCGGAACCGGTAAAGAGGCAAAGAACGGAACCAGTATCGAGGTGCACTACACCGGCTGGCTCACCGATGGTACCAAGTTCGACTCGTCCAAAGATAGCGGGAAGCCTTTCCCTCTCTCCCTTCCTGGTGGGGTCATTGCAGGCTGGAACGAGGGGATTCCTGGCATGAAAGTGGGTGGAAAGCGCAAGCTGGTAATCCCTCCTGCACTCGGCTATGGTGATCAAGGTCAGGGCACGATTCCCCCTGGTGCGACACTTGTCTTTGAGGTTGAGCTCCTGAAGGTCAACTAGTCCATGCCCACAGGTGCAGTGAGCCCAAAGTCCGCAGGCAGTCCCCGTAGAGCGAAGCCACGTCGTGGCCGAGGGGGCTGCTGTGGCTGCCTGGTGGTGCTGATCTTGCTGCTGAGTGGTGCACTCTGGCTGGCCCGGAAGTGGGCTCCCAATCACCTGAACCGAGGGCTGGCTTGGAGCCGTACTCAGGTGGTGACCAAGTACCCCGCGCTGGATCGCTGGCTTCCACAAGCTCCGGGGGCGCATCCCCCCACGGTTTTTGAGCCCCCTGTACCTGCCTCGCCTGCCCCACTTCCGTCGCCTGCCCCACTTGCGTCGCCTGAGCCACTCTCCGGCACGGCGACCGATATTCTTGTTGGAGCGGGGGCTGAGGTAACACTGGGACAGACTGTGGTGGTTCGGTACGGCGCAACAAAGCCTGCGAACCCGGCGGAGATGTTCATGGTAGGCTCCGGTGAGCTAGATCCCACGCTAGAAGCTGCCGTGAAGGGCATGAAAGTGGGTGGCAAGCGCAAGCTCGGTGAGATTGAGATCGAGCTGATAAAGATTCTGTAAGTGGCGATCTTTGTACTTACCATTGCAAGGGGCCAGCGCGACGAGCTAGGTGTCTACCTACAGCCCGGCCTTGCGATGGAGGAGCTGGACTTTCGCCCCGAGCTGAAGCGCCTCAAGCCCGGTGAGATCTTGGAGCTTCGGTACCCTAATGGAACCATTATGAGCGCCCAGCTCTTGGCCTTTGGGATTCCCGCTCTCAGGCTTTCCGACGGCTCGGCCTTGGTCAGCCCGACAGACTCCGTGCACCTGACGATTTCTTACCCCTTCGACCCCGAAGGTCTCCCCGCAGGCACCGAACTCTGGTGGCTACAGGGAGCTGTGTGAGTCCTTTCGTGCGCTAGCGGGGGATCTCGGCGGTCAGGTTAATCGGCTCGCTATCACTCACTAAAATATCGTCCTCGATCCGGAAGCCGCCGGGCACGAGCCACTTGTCGAGCGTGGGCCAGTCTACTTGGGCGGCGAATCTCTCGCGGTTGACAGGGTCGTTGAGGAGCGTGGGAATAAAGTAGATTCCGGGCTCAACCGTGACGAGAAAACCGGGCTCTAGTGCTAGATCGCAGCGGGGGGTGACACCACAGCAGCGGCGCTTTTCACCTCGTCCTGGCCCTACGCCGCTAGCATCTCGAACCCCCAGCCCGACGAGATGCCCCACACCATGCGGGAAGAAGAGGGCAATTGCCTCGGTTTCCAGCGCTTCCTCGGGGGTAGCGCGAAGAATCCCTAGCTCTCTCAAGCCCGCCGCGATTCCACGAGCAGCCATACGGTGGATCTCATGCCACTCAACACCGGGGCGACAGGCATCACAGCAGGCGCGCTCGACACGATCAAGGAGGGCATAGATCTCCGCTTGCTGGCTGGTAAAACCGCCCGGGCCGGGGAGCGTGCGGGTGACATCGGCGCAGTAGCCTTCGACCTCAGCTCCCGCATCAATCAAGACCTGCTCACCGAGCTTTAGGGCACGGCTACCCGGCTCCGCATGAAAAATCGCCGACGTGGGGCCGAAGCCGACAATGGTATCGTAGGCGACTCCCGTAGCCCCGTTTCGGGCAAAGGCAGTCTCGATCTCGATCTGAAGCTCGCGCTCCGTGAGTCCGTCTCGCAGAATATCGCGTGCGGCAGCGAATCCGGCAGCGGTGGCTGTGACTGCTTTGTACATCAAGAGAAGCTCCGCTTCATCTTTGGGGCGGCGTGCCTCTAGCAGGCGCTGCTCTAGGAGGCTCGTGGTCTGATCATGGCCCGCTCCTAGGTGGGTGATGGTCTTGTCCTGGCGCTTCTCCAGCCATGCGGGGAGCTCACTCAGAGCACGACCACGGTTGAGCGGTAAAAGCCCCTCCCAGACCGTGTCCATGGGAGTGATCGTGGGGAAAAACTCCGTCCAGCCCTCACTTGGGTCAAAGGCGAGCACCGCATCGCGCACCGAGAGGCCTGTCAGCCAGCGAAAATGGGGATGTGCTCGGTAGGGGTAGCACTGGTCTTGCATTCCGGGCCGCCCGAGCTGGCCCCCTGCGTGAATCAGCACTAACTCATCGTGAATACCCCAGGTGGCGGCAGTGCGCACGCGGCGCGTCTCAAAAATAGGTTCCATGTCAGAGCTGATTCTATCGAAGATATGCTCATGATTCCACCTGGGAAGCGGACGGGAGTCATTCTCGAAGAAGTTCGATAGAGTTGTTGGAGGGAATCCTGTGAGGGACGGCGAAGTTTCTCCTAGGAGATTTCCCTATGCGTTTTACGTTTATCGCTCTGGCCGCGCTCTGTGTGGGGCCTGTCTATGCTCAAAATGTCTATCCTCTGACACCGGACTCAGAGAAACAGGCCGGAGTGCCGCAGGGGCGCACGGAGAGCAGTAAGTTTGTCAGTAAGAAGTGGTTTCCTGGCACAGAGCGCAGCATGCGGCTCTATATCCCGGCGCAGTACGACCCCAAGAAGCCTGCCTGCGTCTTAGTCATGCAAGATGGCGGTGGCTTTCGTGACACCACGGTGCTAGATAATCTCATCGCCAAGGGAGAGATCCCGGTGACGATTGGGATTTTTATCACGCCAGGAGTTGTCCCACCTACCAAAGAAGATGCGCTGCCCCGCTACAACCGCAGCTACGAGTACGACTCCCCGACGGATCGCTACGCAAAATTTCTGATGGACGAGGTTCTCCCCGAAGTCGGCAAAAAATACAATCTCTCTAAAGATCCCAATGATCACGCGATTGCAGGCGGCTCGTCGGGGGGAATCGCCGCGTTCACGGCGGCGTTCTTTCGCCCCGATGCCTTCCGGCGTGTGATTAGCTTTATCGGCTCCTACACGGATCTGCGCGGCGCAACCAACTACGGCGCTCTGGTGCGCAAGTTCGAGCCCAAGCCGATTCGCGTCTTCCAGCAAGACGGCAAGAACGACCAGGATATCTACTCAGGGAGCTGGCCGATTGGCAACATGGATCTGGCGGCGGGCCTGAAGTTCGGGCGCTACGAAGCCATGATGACCTGGGGCGAAGGGGCTCACGACGGTGTCCAGTCCACCGCCCTGTTCCCCGATGCCCTGCGCTATATCTGGAAAGGCTGGCCCGCCCCCATCGCCGTTGCCACCGACACCCCACAGCCCATCACCAAGATCGTCACCGCCGCCGACCCGTGGCAGCTGTCGGGAGACATCACGCCAATCACGTCGCTGGCGAGCGATGCTACCAAGCTCTGGCGGCTCAGTGGTCCCATCTCGGGCGCTGCGACCGGCCCCGATGGGCGCTTGTTTACCGCTCTGGAGCGCAGTGGGCGTGTCGTGTTTGCATCCGCCGATGGCAAGGCTGAGGTGAAGATTCCCACGCCGCGCCAGATCGTGGTGGGCAAGAACGGGAATGCGTATGTGACCAGCGCGAATGGCAGCATCTGGCTGATCCCGGCAGACAGCAAGCTCAAGCCCAAGATTGTCGGTAGCGTGCCGGATGCGTCAGGCGTTACACTGGTGCCAGATCAGACGCTTCTGATGGTCTCCAGCGCGACCGAGCGCTATATCCACGCTTTCCAGATACAGCCCGACGGCAGTTTGGCGCACCAGCAACCGTACCATGAGGTCTACGTGAACTACGGCGAGACGAAATCCAACGCAGGCGGAATGGTGACGGACAAGAACGGCTGGCTCTATGTCGCCTCGCCGTTTGGGATTCAGGTGTTGGATCAAGCCGGGCGGGTGAATGGGATCATTGTCAATCCGTCGCTAGAGCCCACGACGCAGCTTGCCTGGTTGGGAAGCACACTCTACGCACTGACCAAAGACGGGAAAGTCTACGCCCGCAAGACCAAAGCTATCGGCGTTCAGCCTTTTGCTGATCCCATAAGGCCACCTGCGCCTCGGCTCTGAGATCCCTCCTCCCCCTGCCCCTCCTCCCAACCCTGCGGAGGCAGGTCAGAGAGAGGGGTGTCCGAAAAAACTTTGGCTCCCCTCCTTTCCCCTTCCTCCCAGGATTGGGAGGAGGGGCAGGGGGAGGAGGGTAGCAGGTATAATGCTCGCATCATGAACCCTGCTATTTTTGCCGTCTCGTTTTTTGCTACCTTAAACTCCCTAAACTCCCCCGTCCGGGTACCCCGCGTAGCGAGGGTGGTGGGGCTGGCGGGGAATGATCCTCTTGGTGGCCTTGCGCTTCGTAGTATTGGCCCGACCCTCACCACGGGGCGCATCGCCGATGTGGCCATTGACCCGACCAACCGGAGCATCTGGTATGTCGCGGCGGCCTCGGGCGGGCTCTGGAAGACGGAGAACCGGGGGCTGACCTTTACGCCGATCTTCGATAGCTATGGCTCGTACTCCCTAGCGACGGTGGTCATTGATCCGAAGAACCCCAGCGTTCTGTGGCTGGGGACGGGCGAGAACTCGTCGCAGCGGAGCGTCGGCTTTGGTGACGGGGTCTATAAATCCACCGATGCGGGCAAGACTTGGCAGCGCATGGGCCTGGAGAAGTCCGAGCACATTGGTAAGATCCTCATTGACCCACGCAAGCCCGACACGGTCTATGTTGCCGCGCAAGGGCCGCTCTGGTCGCCGGGAGGAGAGCGTGGGCTCTACAAGACCACCGATGGCGGCAAGACCTGGGCGGCGATTCTCACGGTCTCGGAGAACACGGGTATCTCGGACATTGTCTTCGACCCCAAGAAGCCCGACACGATCTATGCGGCGTCCTACCAGCGGCGACGGCACACGGGCGTGCTGGTTGCCGGTGGCCCCGAGGGCATGATCTACCGCACCGACAACGGTGGCAAGAGCTGGAAGAAGCTGGATAAGGGGCTCCCCACGGTGGACAAAGGGCGGATTGCGGTTGCCGTCTCGCCCCAGAAGCCTGAGGTGGTCTATGCTTTAGTAACTGCCTCGGGGAAAGAGGGCGGCTTCTTTCGGTCCAAAAACAAAGGCGAGCAGTGGGAGAAGATGAGCGCGTGGGGGCCGAGCGATGCGCAGTACTACGGCGAGATCTTTCCCGATCCCTTTACGTTCGATAAGATCTGGGCCGTGGATACGCTCTTTACGATGAGTGCAGACGGTGGCAAGACGTTTACGGGCCAGCGCTGGAATACCCACGTGGACTACCACGACATTGAGTTCGATCCCACCGACCCGAAGCACCTGATTCTCGGCTGTGACGGCGGGCTCTATGAGAGCTACGATGGCGGCGCGAGCTGGCGGCACTTTAACAACCTGCCTCTCTCGCAGTTCTATCGGCTGGAGGCAGATAACCGAAAGCCGTTCTACTTTGTCTACGGCGGGATGCAGGACAATGGCACGATTGGTGCGCCCGTGCGCTCACTGGCACCGCAGGGCGTGCGGATGAGCGAGTGGGAGACTGTCGGTGGCGGGGATGGCTTCCAAGCCCGCGCCGACTACACGAATCCGGACACGCTCTACACCAGTAGCCAGAACGGGAGCTTCCAAAGGTTGGATAAAAAAACAGGCGTCGGTGTCAGTGCCTCGCCACGCCTGCCGCTGACGGAGCGAGGGCGCTGGAACTGGGACACGCCATTTCTGATCAGTCCTCACAACCCCAATACTCTTTGGATGGCGGGCAACAAGGTGTTTCGGAGCGACGATAAAGGCGCGAGCTGGAAGCCTCTGACGGGCGATATCTCGCGCAATATTGATCGCAACACGCTTCCGGTAATGGGGAAAGTCTGGGACGAGAATGCTGTTAATCGGCATCGAAGCACCACGGACTTTGGAGTTGCTAATGCTCTCGATGAGTCGGTGAACGTGAAGGGACTTGTCTACTTAGGGACGGACGATGGCCTGATCCAGGTCAGCGAAGACGATGGCAAGACCTGGCGCAAAGAGGAGGACTTCCCCGGTGTGCCCAAGATGGCAACGGTCTCCGATATTGCGGCCTCGAAGCACGACACGAGCACGGTCTACGCCTCGTTCCACGACTTCCAGCACGGCGACTTCAAGCCGTATGTACTGAAGAGCGTGGATCGCGGCAAGACCTGGACGAGCATTGCAGGGGATCTTCCCGCCCGGAACTTTGTCTGGACCATCGCCGAGGACCCGAAGAATCCTAAGCTACTCTTTGTGGGTACAGAGTTCGGTCTCTTCGTGACCTTCGATGGCGGCACACACTGGCTGCCTCTCAAAAACGGCCTTCCGACCATCGAGGTGCGCGATATTGCCATCCAGCCCGACTGGAGCGATCTTGTGGTCGGGACGTTCGGACGCGGCGGCTATATCCTGGATGACATCACCGCCCTTCGTGCCCTCGCCCAGCTCGAAACGGGTATGCCGAGTGCCGCGACGCTTCTCCCCTCACGCAAGGCTACGCTCTATCCTGAGCTGGGCTATATCCGGGCGGCGCAGGGAAATATCAACTTCCCGAACCCCTGGCCGACCTACTTCACCTACTGGCTCCCGACCGAGGTAAAGGGCAAGCTCACGGTCACCGTCCGCGACGACAAAGACAACGTCGTGCGCGAGCTTGAAGCCCCGATGACCGCAGGCATCCAGCGCCTCGGGTGGGACCTGCGCCAGCCCGGCCAGACCCGCTTTGCCCCGGGTAGGACTCTCACCCCCGGAACCTACACCGTCCAGCTCGTCTTGGATGAAAAAGTCCTCTCCACCCAAAAACTGGAGGTCGCCGCCGCACCATAAATCTCATGAAAGACGATCCCCTTCCCAAACTCTTAGCCCAGCTCCACGAGAAGACTCAGAGTTACGAGCGGTATCAAGTACGCGAGGCAATTGTGGTCTTGGTAGGGCAGCGTGCCGTCGAGCCGCTGATCGGTCTTCTTGACGACAAGGCAGAGAGTATCTCCTGGGAAGCTTGCAAAATACTGGGGCTACTTTGGGATCGTCGTGCGGTGGCACCCATTGCGGCGCGCTTGAATCAGTTTGGCTGGGAAGGCCCACAAGCGCTGGGAAGATTAGGAGGAGCGCGTGCTTCCGAAACGCTCCTCCAGAGCCTGGAAGCACATAAAGACCTTCGGATCGCCACGATTCGTGCGCTTGGTGTGCTACGAGAAAAACGCGCCATCCCCGCGCTGATCAAGCTCCTGCCCATCGGTCATGGCCATCTGTTCGCCTCGGAGGGAATCGGGGATCTTGATCTTGGTGACAACGCGGCAGCCAGCTTGGCCCAGATCGGGAAACCTGCACGCGAGGCGCTGCTAGAGCCGCTACAGCACCCCGATCCCTTTGTCCGGGAGCGGGCCGCAACCGCGCTCGTCGGGGCGAAAAATCCCCGCGCCACGCCACAGCTTCTCAAGCAGCTTGACGACGACATCCTCCCCGCGCTGGCGGCGGCACGCGCTCTTGCCGCTCTCAAAGAGAAAGCCGCTGTTACGCCGCTCCTGCGCTGGCTAGAGCGCCCCAGCAAGAGCCGCTTTTCGGTTACTGCTGTTGAGTGCCTCGGAGAGATCGGCGACCCCCACACCTTCAGCGCCTTGCGTGCGGTAGCCGAGGGAGCAGAGAGAGAGCTGGCGGCAAGCGCCACAGGTGCCCTCGGAGGAATCCGCACCGACGAGTGCTTTCGCTACTTAACCCAGTGCCCTGTGGACCGTGCATTCGCTTCCTACCGCGCTCTGGGATACCAGCGCGACCCCCGTGCCTTTGAATTTCTTATTGAGCACTTAAAGAACTCAGGCAACACGGAAGCAATGGTTCTTTCCGATACCCTACTTCAGCTAGGGGACACACGTGCGATTTCCCATCTCATGAAGCGAGCACAGCAGCCAGGAGACAATATTGCATATGAGATCTTCCCTGCGGTCGCTGGGCTCAGTAGTGCAGGGATAAAAATTGTCGCCGAGTTTCTACACTCTACAAACCACGAGTCTCGTTGGAGTGCCCTGCTTGCACTGGGAGAGTCCCAGAAAAAAGAGGCGATTCCTTATCTCCGTCCTTTGCTAAAGCACCCTGACGCAGATGTCCGCCAAGAAGCGATCACTGCTATGGCCAGTATTTTCTATGCCCACCGAATGACCGGCCCCTAATGGCCGCCGATTGGAAATCGGCGTCTGCAATGGCGTTCCGCCGCAAAGCCCGTGCCGGGCTACCGATTTCCCCAGCCTGGAACAGGCTTTGCGGCGAAGGAACGACGCCACTGTCGACGCCTAATTCTATTGGGCGGCTACTTAAGGTACTTCTCGAACCACTCGGCCATGACGACCAGCTCGCTCTCGATTCCAACCCAGCCGTGGTTCTTGCCGGGCTTGACGTCTAAGCGGCAGGGGATGTTCTTC
>NZ_CBAYMC010000056.1:0-19918 GCF_964826245.1 Armatimonas sp.
AACATCGCTGCGGCACTCTCGCCCTGCTTTGCGTAGCCATCTCCCAGAAGTGTCCAGTCCTCCGGGAGGTTCACAGGATGCGGTTCCAGGCGAAGAACCTGCTTCCAGGCTGCAGTCCCACCGACCCAGTCCTCTTTCAGATACGCAAGCTGGGCCTCCATCGCCAGGAGGGTGCGCTGTTGCTGGCGTGAGGCACTCTCAGAGAGCTGCTCTCGAAGTAAGCGTGCCTCTTCTTCTGCTTTCTCCGGTTTCCCACAGCGCCACAGAAGCGGAACCCGGAGGCACCGTGTTTGCTCGCGGCTAGCGGGGGCTTTGATCTGGCGCAGACTACTCTCTAAAATGCGGAGGGCCTCCGGGTAGTCGCCTCGCTCTTGGGCCAGCATGGCAGAGACATAGGTGTTATCGTCGTGCTTTCGGCTGGCATGGCGTGCGTTTGTCAGGTGCTCGTCCGTCGCCGCCAAGTCACCACGCTCCAGCGCGATGCGTGCTCGAAATGCCTCCACCTTGGCTTGCGTCCGTGGAAAGCGCTGCTCTAGCTCCGCCATCAGCTCTTGTGCATCGGTGCATCGGCCCAGCAGGAGCAGGCTCTCCCCTAGGGCAAGAGTCAGCTCAACCGCCGTATTCCAATCGGCACCGATTCGGGCGAAGTTCGTCGCGGACTGAAGCTGATCCAGTGCCTCGGCATAGTTTCCCTCAAGACCAGCACAGAGAGCACGAAGACGTAGACACTCGGTTTTCTGGATCGCCGTGCTCTGGGGATGAACGATCGCTTTGCTGATCCACTGCCGGGCATCGTCGTAGCGGCCCCGGTTGTAGGCCGCAAAGGCGGTGAAATACTGGAGCCGAGCGATCTGGGGCCATGACTTGCCCCCGACTGCCATGGCCTCAATTGCCGTTTTATAGACCGCCTCAAAATCGCCCTCTTGCTGGTACTTGAGGACGCCTATAAGCAGGCGTGTTGGCTCGTCCAGCACCTCCGAGACGGTGACGGCTTTCTCGCGCTCGGTAGCGGCCTTGCGGTTGTGCCCACGAAAGTCAAAGACCTGGCTTCGGAGCAAGTGCAGCTCCACCGCCTGGGCTGGGGAGGCCAAACCAAGCGCTGCCTCAAGGCGTTTTTCGCTCTCGCCAAGCTGCTCACACTGAAGCTGGAGAGTGACCGAGAGGATCAGGGCGTTTTGCAGAGTATCATCCAGTGCGGCGTAGGGGAGGGCAAGAAAGGGCTCTAGTGAGGCGATTGCCTCCTCAAGCTTTCCAGCATGGCTGAACCGCTGTGCGGCGGAGTAGGCAGTTTTCAGGGTGTCGCTTTCCATTGTTTCAGAACGGCTTCGTGGTAGGTATAAAAGGCAGGGGCAAGTGGCTGCTTTAGAAGCCTCTCTTGCAGAGCAAAGGCAGCTTCTCGGTTTCCTGCCAGCCAGTGTACCTGGGCGCAGGCTTCTAGGTGCTCGGGATCATCGCCAGGCTCAGGAGGAATCTTGGTGGTTCCTAGCAGTGCCAGTGCCCAAGCACGTCGTGCCGTACGAAGGGGGGAAGGCTCTAGGAGAGTATCCAGAAGGGCAAGTGCCGCCGCCCCATTCTGGGCTTCAAGCTCAATCGCCGCTTGAAGAAGCGTGGTCTGTGTCCCCGGATTCGCTTGCGTCGCTAGCTGGCGAGCTGCGGCAAAGTCTCGGCGCAGGCGTGCGAGTGTGATGCGCAACCCAAGCTCCTCAGCAGGCAGAAATGCTTCTGCTTCGTCGAGCTGGTTGTTGAGCAGAAGCGCGGTTGCCAGATAGCGACGGGCCAGCGGCTGATCCGAGAGCTTCTGGAGCTGGCGTGCATGGCGCAGAAGCTCCGGCCAGTCGTGGAGGGACTCGGCGGCGTGGAATCCCACACGGTGCGCCTGCCACTGCAGAGGGAGCGGCAAGCTGGTATGGGCGAGTGCCTGCTCAATGTAGTGGCGAGCATCCCGTGGGTACTGGGCATGCTGGGCGGTAAAGGCGGTGAAGCAGAGCAGCGTGGGCACCGCGATACGCTCCGGGTAGCTGGTCAGAAGCTCCTCTTGTAGGGCAAGTGCCTCGGGGTACTTTCTCTCACGAACCAGGCGCTCCTGGCGGGCAAAGAGGCGGTAGGCGGTGTCCGGGATCTGCTCAATCAGCATGTCGGCCTGAGCCCGAACCGTGAGTGCCTCGGTTTCTTCCCCCAGGTTTTCCAGACAGCGGGCTAGGTGGCGCAGGACATCGTGTTGCCCAGACTGTCCCAGTGTTGCGGGAGGCGTGAGCAACGCACGGCAAACTTGCTCGCCTAAGCGCCACTGCTCCAGCGAGACATAGAGACCGCAGAGGCGATAGTTTGCCTCAGAGATAAAGGCACCCTCGGACGGCAGGGCCGTCTTAAGGGAGCGTTCTAGGAGGCTGGCAGCGGCACGGAGTGCGCCTTGTGCCTGGAGCACATCCGCCTCCAACAACACAAGCTGTCGGCTGCGACGCATGCGGCCCGCCAGAGCCAAGCCAATCCCACCACCGAGCATTCCCAGCGCGACTGGGAGAAGCAACTCAAACACTTTCACAGTGTACCCGCAATTGGCTTGATATTTCCCAAAAAGGCGGTATACTGCTCTTCGCACCTCCACGGGGCGTGGCTCAGCTTGGTAGAGCGCGACATTTGGGATGTTGAGGTCGCAGGTTCGAATCCTGTCGCCCCGATACCAAACTTATAGTGAGAGTGCGAAGATGCGGGCGTAGCTTAATGGTAAAGCTCCTGCCTTCCAAGCAGATAACGGGGGTTCGATTCCCCCCGCCCGCTTTGTAAATAGCCCCGAAGACAGCTGTCTTCGGGGCTATTTTTTTCGGATCACTTTTCCATGACGGGCACCCGTGGGCTTGCCTTCATGCCAGGTGAGCTGACCGGAGACGATCACGGAGCTGACACCCGTTGCGAGGGCGTGGGGGGCGATGAACGTGGCATGTTCTGTGATGGCGGTGGGGGAAAAGACGGTGATGTCGGCAAAAGCTCCGACTGCAAGGCGGCCTCGGTCGCTCCAGCCGAGGCGCTGGGCGGGGAGGCTGGTCATGCGGCGGATGGCTTCGGGGAGCGAGAGGAGGTTTTTCTCTTTGACGTAGTGCTCCAAGATACGGGCAAAGGTGCCGTAGGAGCGCGGATGGGGGCGGTGGGCGTCGGCGGATTTTGCGTGCGGGTTCATGGCGACGGAGTCTGAGCCGATCATGACGCGGGGATCGGAGAGGATGCGCTCGACATCGGCCTCGCTCATGGCAAAGTGCGCGGCGCTCACCCAGCCCGTGCCTTCTGCGAGCAGGTCTAGGATAAAGTCGCGTGGGTCGCAGCCGACTTGCTGGGCGAGCGTGGTGATGCTCTTGCCGACATAGGCGTGGTGCGGACACGAGGCAATCTCGATGGCGTCCCACGAGACCCCGCCGGAGCTTTCTAGCTCGCCCATCCACTCACGAGCACGGCTGCGCAGGTCAGAATCTGTCAGCTTTTGCGCGAGATCCTCGGGATTTCCCGCCTGCGCCCAGAGCGGGAGCGCGATTACCGCAAGGCTGGTCTGGTAGGCGGTGTACGGGTACTGGTCGAGGAGAATGTCCATCCCGCGTGCTTGAGCCGAATCCACCATGGCCAAGGTCGAGAGGATCTTGCCCCAGTTGCGCCTACGCTCGGCCTTATGGTGCGAGAGCTGAAGGGGGAGCCCTGCGCCCTCCGCCACCGCGATCGCCTCCCCCACCGACTCTTCCAATAAGTCACCTTCATCTCGCAGGTGTGTCGCGTAGAAGCCGCCGTAGCTTGCGGCGACCTTGGCAAGGGCGGTTAGCTCCGCCACATCTGCGTAGCTTCCGGGGACATACTCCAGCCCAGAGCTGAGCCCTATCGCACCCGCCTGCATTGCAACGTCGAGTTCCTGCTGCATTTGAGCAAGCTCGGTGCCACTGGGCGCACGCTGCGCCATGCCCATCACGCGCTTTCGTAGCGAACCGTGCCCGGCCAGCGTCGCGATATTCAGAGCGCAACCGCTGTCTTCAACACGAGAGAGGAACCCCGAAAGATCGCTCCAGCTTAGCGTCCCGCCTGCCTGCTCCAGCCAGCGCCGCTCCAGGCTGAACTCAGGAGCTGCCGTCGCTAGCCCAAGTGAGATGCCACAGTTGCCCACTACTTCACTGGTGACGCCTTGTGCCAGTGACGACTCCATGCCGGGGGTAAATAAGACCGAGACATCTGAGTGTGTGTGGATGTCAATAAAGCCCGGCGCGACCACGCTCTCTCTTGTATCAATTATCTGTGCAGCCTGGCTTTGGCTCAAGTCTCCAATCGCTGCAACTCGCTCACCAATGACTCCTATGTCGGCGCGAACGAGGGGACTGCCGAGGCCATCGGCGAGTAGGCCACCGGTGAGAAGAAGATCAAAAGTTGGGGTCACGGGCGCTATTGTACCTGGTAACTATCCTCTTCCCGTGGGCTTCTTTTGCAGGAAGGGGCGCTCAAAGGCGAGGTGAAAGAGCCAGCTCAGCCCCAACACTACCGGGAGGAGAGTGGCCAGCACAAACGGGAAGGCTTGCAGGGGAGCGGTGACAATCAGAGGACGGGCGTAGTGGATTCCGAGTGCCAGTAGCGGATCGTGGAGCAGATAGATGCTGTACGAGAAGCTTCCCAGCAGCACCAGAGTTCGGCTGGAGAGTCGTGCGAAGATGCCTCGGAGCGGGAGGCTCTGTGGCATGACGGCACCGACGAGCAGAAGTGCTCCCGTGGCACAGCCCAGTAGCAGATCCAGGCCTACCAGGAGTGCATTGGCCACCCAGGGAGTTGCGGGCCAGGGAAAGCTATCGCGCCAGACCATGATCTCCAGAGTGCCCGAGAGAAGAGCCAGCACCACAGCCGCTGCGGGAAGCTTTCCGGGGGAGACGCGGGGTGGGTGGGCAACCCACTCGGCGGTGAGCATCCCTTGGACAAAGAGCAGAAGAAACCACGGGTTGGTTCCCCCGAGCTTGAAGAAAAGGGGGAAGACACTCAGCGCGGCTGCCGCGACCAGCACTGCAAGCCGCCCAAAGCGCTTGCGCAGGGGCATGAGCACCAGCGCAAAGATAAAATAGATCTGCCACTCCAGCGCGATGCTCCAGAAGGGGCCGTTGATCGCGATACTCCAGCGTGGTGTCCAGTTGTGCAGAAGCAAGCTGTGCAACACCAGGCTCTGCCACTCGCAAGAGTGGGGGGGCAGGATTGCGGGGAGTGAGATTCCGATGAGCAGGCTCAGCACCATGGCGGCAAAGTAGGCAGGCAGAATCCGGCGGGCGCGGCGCTTGAGAAAGTCGGGGCGAAGGGCAAGGGGTGTGTGCTGGGCTATGGGGAGCATCAGACAGAAGCCCGATAAGACGATAAAGATCGCGACAGCCGCATGGCCAAACTTAAGCAGATGGAACCAGGGTGGCAAGCTCCCCGCTTCGGCGATTACCACAAACCGCGTCCAGATGTGGTTGAGCACGACATAGAATGCGGTGATTCCGCGGATTCCGTCCACAAAGGGATAGTGCGCTGCCGGTTTGGTCTGGAGTGGTGGTTGGGGTGAGGCCATCAGGAAGATTATCGGTTTCTTATGGCCTCACCCTCAACTTGCCATGCTAACGCGGCTCGGCTGCGGACTGGAGCACCTCAAGCTGAGCGAGTGCGACAAGCTGGTCGGCGGTGATCGTGCCTAGCCAGACCTGCGTGCTCTGGCGCTTGGTGAGCACGAACCCAAGCCGCTGGAGTCGGGTCAGAGTATCGGGCTTAAGCTGCTGGAGAGTCAGCGCGACTTTGACACGCTCTTTGCCTCCAAGCTGCGCTTTCTTCTGGAGGCTCCCCGAGAGCTTTGCCAGCGAGGGAGGCGGTGCCGTGACACTTTTCTTAGACTCGGCAACGGGAGTCGGCGCAGCGGCGCTTGCTGCAGCCGCAGTCGGCCTACTCAGCATGGCTGCGCCTTTTGCAAAAGCGTAGTTGGCATTTGCGCTACCGCCAAAGCCTCCTGCCTGGTAACGTAAATTGCTACGGTTCATGTCCAGCGCCATTCCTTTAGGGAGCTCGGTGGGGACGGTGACCGAGGACTGCTGGCCGCCGGGGTTGGAGAGACTCGGGTCTACGGCCACAAACGACGTGTACTCCGTCATGAGCCTATGCTCCAGAGCGAGCGGGATGATCTCTTCTTTGGGGGCTGCACCGAGATCTCCTGCCCAGACGGCGTGCATCCGATCTTCGATCTTCTCTCGTGCCCAGAGAGTCGGAATCGCCTCACCGACACCGGGCTCCCCACTCGCGGACAGGTGGATGCGTACCCGGCGCTCCCACGGCTTGCCGCGCAAGACGCCATGCACTGTAATATCACCATCACCGGGTTTTGTGTAGCGGCCTTTGAGCACAATCGGAGCCGCCGAGAAGACATCGGGGATGTTGCGAGGGTAGATATCGTCTTTGGCCACGGGCAAGCCGCCCCAGTCCACGGAGATATTGGTCAGCAGCGGGTCGGCGATGCGGCGCTGGAATTTCTTTGCCACAACATCGCCCGGCTGGCGCAGGTCTACGATATCGGCGACCCCACGCCCCTCGCGTGCCATTCCTTCAATCAGGAAGCGATTCACGGAGTTCCCGATGCCAAAGGGGAACATACGCGTCGTGCCACGATGGTTGCGGATAAAGCCAACAATCTCCCGGTCGTTGCCGACGAGGCCATCGGTCATGTAGCAGATAATCCGGAGGCGATCTGGGTCATCCGGCTGCTGCAAGGCATAGTTTGCTGCCTGAAGAATGTCCGTCCCCCCAGAGCCAACCAGAGGCTGCAAGTACGCCAGTGCCTTCTGGATATTCTCCCTTGTCGCAGGCACAGCCTTCGGAAAACAGGGGTAGACCGCCGTGTTGAAACCTAGTAGCTGAAACGTGTCGCCAGGATTGAGGTTCTGGATGCAGTGGCGCATGGTCTCCTTGGCTTTTTCAAGGGGCTCCCCCGCCTGCGAGCCGGTCTGGTCAATCACAAACACCAGCTCCTTGGGGGTGACATCGGCGCGACGCGGCTGGCTCGGGGGCTGGAGCATCAGCAGGAAATGCCCGCCGCCCTTGCCATCGGGCTGGGCGAGGAGCCCTTCTTGGAGCTCACTTCCGGCGGCAGTCCAGCGCAGGATAAAGTCCTTGTTGGGAATTGAGTCGGCGGGGCTGAGCACGAGCTGAGCGCGAGTTTCGCCCAGGCGCTGCACCCCGACATCATGGAGCTGTGCGGCCAGCTCGCCCAGAGGCAGACCCGCATCCAGGTTGACTTGCACCGAGACATCGTGGCCAGAGCGAACCCCGAGCGGCTGGTTGTCTGCCACGCCACCATAGCGCGGCCCGACGACTAAGGGATGCACGAACTCGTAGTGCCCGTCCTCGTACTTGAGGGTCTGGACATAGCTAATCTGCACCGCGACTTGTTGGCCCGGCATGAGATTGGCGATGGACTGGGTAAAGAGATTGGCCCGCTCTTGATCCAGCAGTGCCGCTGTCTGCCCTGCCGCCCGTGCGGAGTTGTAGATATTGCGAGCTTCTTCCCTTCGCTTGATGCTCCCCTGAATGATGCGATCTTTGCCGATCTTGATCGTCATGTCGTCCACGGCGGCGTTTTCGGGCAAGGGAAAGCTGTAGACCGCCTCGACTGGCCCACCATTTTTGGGGCCTTCAAAGAGCTGTGTGACCGTCACCTGCGCCACCATCCCCGAGATATTGGCCTTCACATCGGTGTGGCGTAGGGGACAGATCGTCTGCGTGCTCGAAACCCGTAAACACCCCGGCGTCTCCTGGGCAATCGCCGAGCTTGCAGAAAGCGCGGCGGCTTTTAGCTCTGGGAATGCCACGGGGTGCGTCGTTATCGTCTTCGGCGTGGACACCGTGCGGTCTCGCAAGAGAGTCGCGCCACCAGCAGCCAGGCCGACTCCCAGGATCGAGGCGAGGGCAATCGTTGTTTTCATAGAATTCGTTTCTCCTGCGCCTTTGGTACCTCCAAGAGTGAGAAGGGTTCAAATACCCTCCTCCGTGATTCCCTCCTCCCTCCGCTTCGCTCCTCCCTCCTCCCAATCCTGGGAGGAAGGGGAAAGGAGGGGAGCCAGAGCCCTAAACGGTGCAGAAAACCCAGAAGTGCATCGGTAGAAAGACTCCCCTCTTCACAACCTGCCTCCCAGGATTGGGAGGAGGGGTTAGGGGGAGGAGGGAGGAGGGTATAATGCTGCCATGGAGAGCCGAAACACACTCAACTTAATCTACACGGCCTTGCTGACGGTGAGCTTGGTACTGGAGATGATCGCCCGAGTGGTGTTTTTAGGTACCTCTCTGCTGATCGCAACGCTCTCGTTGGTTCTTGTTGCAGGAACGGCCGTTGTCTGTCTCTGGTATGCCAGCCAGCCCCGCACGGTACCACTGACGGGAATGGCCTTGCTCTGCCGCGTGGTGGTGACGACGCAAGTGGTGCTCTCGGCCAAAGACCTGCTCAGCACCGACACCCTCCCCATCATGTTTTGTTGGGGCTACGCGATTGTCTGTTTGGGGCTGTCTGTGGTGACCGCGTTTACTCTGGAGCGCGATCTGCGTGTCATTCTCGCACAGCACCGCGAGAGATGAGGGACTTTGTCAAAGCCCCTTTCGCTATTTTTCTGGATAGATCGCTGACTGCACCTCTAGCCGCCAGTCGGCTCCGCGTGTTAGGATTTTGAAGTTTATAGGATGCCGTATATCATCCGGGAACATCTCTTTTTTCCTCTGACAAAGCTCTTGAATCACGGAGAGGAAGAAGGTTGCATCGGCTCTGTTCTCGTCTGAGTCTGCCCCTTTTTGGTTAAGCTGCTCCCCGGCAAATTTTTCCAGCATTTCCTGTTGCTCTTGCTCGGGGAGCATGGCGGTATTCCAGGCGATGATCGCCACAGGAATCAGGGTGTTAAGCTCGTTTTTATCTGACCTATCCTCACGAAAGGGCTCAATGAGTTGCATGAGGCACTCGGACATGGGGAGCAAGCCTAGGGTGGCGATATGGCGAAAAGGCAGTGTCTGTCGGGTAGTGACTTTCTTTTTGGGCATAATTTAACTGTTGGCGAGCTGGTAGAGAGCATCGGCGTAGAGCTTGGCGCAGAACAGCAGCCGTGAGATAGCGAATTTCTCATCGGGGCGGTGGGCGACTTCAGGATCGCCTTTCATGCCCGCGCCAAACGCGACGCCATTGGGGGCGACCGTGGTGGCGTAGGTGCGGCCTCCCATGGTGAGGGGCTTGCTCTTATCGCCCGTGTGCTCGCGGTAGACCTTGAGGAGCGTCTTAACCGGCTCGGCGTCTTGGGGGACATAGAGTGGGGCGGTGTGGTGCAGCTCGGTGATGCTCCAGCCCGCCTCGGTGAGCGAGGCTTGGGCACGCTCCAGGACGCTCTCATCCCAGGTGGCGGGGTAGCGCACATTAAAGGTCATCGAGAGCACGCCATCGAGGACGCTCACGATCCCGACATTGCAGGTCAGCGCCCCCGTGATCTCGTCTTTCCCCGCGATTCCAACTCCGGAGCCGTCGCAGGCGCAGCGCTCGACCAGCTCGGAGAGCCACGGCTCGGGGAACAGCTCAAAGAGGGCCTCGGCGAGCTTCTTTGCAGCGTTGATGCCTTTTTGTGGGGACGCACCGTGGCTTGCCTTGCCCTTGGTCCAGAGGCGCAGTGCCTTCTCGCCTTCGTCGGTGACTTTAAAGCTACGGCGGCGCTTGAGGGTCTTGGCAATATAGCGCAGCCGATCCGGGGAGCCGATCAGCACGGCTTCGGCTTCGTCGGGCACCATGTTAGGACGCAGGCCGGAGCTGAAAACGGCCACTAAAGAGTCGCCGATGGGCTTGGTTGCCGTCAGGGTGAAGCTGCCTTTTTCTGCGTAGTAGAGCGGAAAGCCCGCGTCGGGGGTGAAGGCCAGGTCGGGCTTGGGCTGCCCCGCGACATCGAAGTAGTGGCGCATGCACTCCCAGCCAGACTCTTCGTCGCAGCCGAAGATCAAGCGAATCTTGCGCGTGAGGGGCAGGCCGGAGTCGAGAACAGCCTTCGCGCCAAAGAGAGCGGCAAACGTGGGGCCTTTGTCATCGGACGCGCCGCGGGCATAGACCCAGTCGCCGTCAATCTCCGCGCCAAATGGGTCGCGTGTCCACTCAGAGCCCACGGGCACGACATCTAAATGCCCGAGCATCGCCACGATCTCGGGGGCATCTTCGGGGCCAAACTCCGCGTGGCCTGCGTAGCCGCCGAAGTTCTCTGTTCGCATCCCAAGCCGCTCACAGAGCGCCAAAGTGTGCGTCAGTGCATCGGCGCAAGGCTTGCCAAACGGGGCGTCTGGTCCGACCGTCTCTGGCTCATTGACCGAGGGAATCCGCAGAACGGCCTGCGTCTCGGCAATAATCTCGTCTTGGTGGGCCTCTACCCACGCTTCAAAAGTGGTACGCATGGTGGTATTGTACCCTCCTCCCAAGCTTGGGAGGAGGGAAAGAGAGGAGGGAAAGGGAGGAGGGAAAGGGAGGAGGGAGGTTACTTTGCCGTGACTGCCTTGTCTTTGCGAAACTCCGCCACACGGTTGACGAACTCCCCGAGCTGCTGAACGAACTCAGAAGACTCGATATCGCCGATAATAATCACCTCGCGCTGGGTGTTCTTGATCGTCGGGCGCAGGTGCGCTGGGATCGAGTCTAAGAAGCTATCCCGGTTGATACTCCGGTTGCCGGAGATCTTCCCCGTGTGGGCGAGAACCGGCTTGTTGGAGTTGCTATCGCGGACAAAAATTCCCCCTAGTAGCCAGGACTCCCCATTTTTATGGATATTGATCTCCATCGTGATCGGGTGCTCCTTGCCATCAACGGGCTCTCCCTGGCCGCAGGTACAAAAAATCGTGTCGGGAAACTTCTCACTGTCAGACTCAAGCCGACTCCAGAAGTTGTGTTCTTTATTCCAGTAAACCGTCACTGTCTCGCTTCCGCCTCGGTAGCCAATCATGATCTCTCGGGGGACACCCTGCTCGATAATCCGTGTGGACATCGTCGCAAAGGAGTCCAGGATCGTCTCCTGGCTGGTGATTCTAATAGGTCGCATTAAGTATTCCTTTCAAACAGAGCCCCTCGTGCCTTTCGGGCCAGCGAGGGGCGGGTGGGTAGTCGGAGCAAGCGAGGCGGTATGCCTGCTCCGATGACAATTATTTTTTTTCTAACATTTTCTGACGGAAGTGCTCATCGGGCCGGGTGTGGATCCGCGCGACATTCTCAGGGGTAAGAAAGCGCGGGCCACCCAGGGCATAGGCACCGATCAGGGCGCGGGCGACCTTCACGGACATCGCCGTGATCCGCTCCACTTCATCGGCATCTTTCCCGAGGGCAAACAGCCCGTGGTTGCGCAGTAGCAGAACCTTGGGCGGGGCACCCCACTCCGCTTTATAGGCCGCAATCGCCGTGCGGCATGCTTGTGCCAAAGGAGGACCCGGATCCACATAAGGCACAAAACAAACGGCGGGGCCACAGACCACGATCTCATCGGGGAAGATGCGCCCCGCAATGGCCTCCTCCGCTTTCTCCGAACAGAGAACGGAGAGCCAGGGAGTTGGGTGGGTGTGGCCCACCACATTTGCGCCACCGTCGGTGAGGCAGACTGCGTGAAGTGCCGCCTCCACGCTGGGGTGCAGGGGATCTTCGGGATTCACTCGTGCACCGCGCAGCAGGTCCTTGATCTCGTTGTCCCCAAGGCTCTTATGGTCTAGGATAGCCAGTGAGCGTGCCGTGTCCATTAAGACGAACTGATCGGCACGCATCGTGCCCATCATGCACCCAGACGCCTTCAGCCAGAAAGTGGCCCGATCCCCGACCGCAGCCGAGACATTGCCTTCGGCCAGGATCGAGAAATCGTGGTTTGAGGAGCCCAGCCAGTGGGCAAGTTTATGGAGGCGTTCTAAAACTAACGCTGTATCGTTCTTCATACTCCCTTTATTGTACGCTATGGAATGTAGTACAATGGCCTCCAATAGGGTTTGTAGGCAAAAGACCTGATAATAAATGAAGACGGTAGTAGATAGATAGCTCCTATGTAAGAATAGGAGGAGGACGGAACGGATGGAAATTATTGCCTGGGGGACACGGGGGTCGCTGCCCGTGGCTAATTCTGGCATGGTAAAAATAGGGGGCAATACGACGTGCTTCGAAGTGCGCTCTGTTTGTCTGCCTCAGGGAACTCACGTGGTCGTTGATGGTGGCACGGGCTTTCTTCCCTTTGCGACGGAAGCCTTGAGGGGAGGAATGAAAAACCTCCATCTTTTCCATACGCACTACCACCACGACCACACTCAGGGCGTGCTGATCGCGCCGCCTATTTTTATGCAGAGCCTCGGGATGCATATCTATGGCACCAAAGATCGCAGCTTCGGCCCCAAGCAGGTCTATGAGCGCATTATGGAGCCGCCGTTTCACCCTGTCTCGTTTGGCGCGATCTCTCAGCACATCACGTTTCATCCGATTGAGCTGCCACCGACCCGCGTGATCCTGATCCACCCCGAAGGCGGGCAGGTGATCGTGGAGCGTGAGCGCTTTCTCCAGCATGAGGAAGCAAACCGTCCTCTTTCCTTTGGCTCTGGCCAGAGCTTCCCGATCTCCGAGTGTTTAGTGGTCTTTATGCACTGGACCGAGCACCCTGAGCGGACGGTTACCTATCGTTTCGAGGAGCGTCCTACGGGGAAAGTTTTTGTGCTGCTCACCGATGAAGAGGTTCGCGCGGGCATTCCGACATCCCTGATTGAGTTTCTCTCTAAGACGGACTTGTTGATTCAGGATGTCCAGTACTCCCAAGAAGAGTATGAGAAGGGGGGGAAAGCCGGCTTTGGTCACGGAACTCCCGAGTATGCGGTTCGCCTAGCGCGTGTTGCCCATATTGGCCGGATTGGCTTCACCCACCACGATCCCCTTGCCGCCGATGGCCGTGTCGAGGCACTTGTGATCGAAGGAAAGGCCCTGCTCCAGCCCGGCGAGACCCTCCAACTCTTCGCCTGCCAGGACTACGACCACTACGAGGTTTAGATTCTCGGGTACACTGGGCCATGAGCCATTCACTGCCCACCCGTGCCCAGATTCTCGAAGCGGCGCGTGAGAGTACCTGGGACTTAGAGAGTATCTTTCCCACACCGGAGTCCTGGGAAGCGGCGTTTGTTGCTGCCGATGCCGCCATTCCCAGCGCCGCCGCGTTTGCAGGCCGACTAAGTAACTCTGAGACACTTGTCGAGTACTTTGCGACCGTCGAGAAACTACAAATCCAGGTCAGTCATATCGCGGTCTATGCGCACTTGGGCTTTGCCACGGATACGTCCAATACGGATGCCGCCGCCCGCACCGATCGGGCGATGGGGCTGGCGACGCGTTTTGGGGCAGCGACTGCCTTTGCGGAGCCGGAGCTACTGGCCCTCGGAGCCGAGAAACTGACACAATGGGCGGCGGAGCACCCCAAGCTCGCTACCCACGCCCACTACTTCGACCGGCTCAGCCAGCGTGCGCCCTACATTCGCTCGGGTGAGGTTGAGCAGGTGCTGACGATGGCCAATGATGCCTTCCGAAGCGCCAGCCGCATCCATGGGATTCTTTGTGATGCCGATCTGACCTTCACGGCGGTGGACGGCGACCGGGAGATTGGGCAGAGCACCATTGGGAGCCTGCTTACGGATGCGGATAGATCGGTGCGCGAGAGTGCCTGGAAGGGCTATGCCGATGCACACTTGGCTCATAAGAACAGCCTCGCGCAGTGCCTTGCCACAGGTGTCAAGCAAAATGTCTTCACGGCCCGCGTCCGTGGCTACGAGTCTGCGCTCCATGCCTCGCTCACGCCCAACTTCATCCCCGTGAGTGTCTTTGATAACCTTATGACGACGTTCCAGAAGAACTTGCCTACCTGGCACAAGTACTGGGGCTTGCGAAAGCGTGCGCTCGGTCTGGATAAACTCGCGCCGTGGGACATTAAAGCGCCCCTCACCCAGGGCAAGACCGAGGTTCCCTATGCACAGTCGGTTCAGTGGATTGCGGAGGGAATGGCACCGCTGGGCGAAGAGTATGTTGCGGCGATGGTCAAAGGCGCGACAGAAGAGCGCTGGGTGGACTGGGCGGTAAATAAAGGCAAGCGCATGGGCGCGTTTTCATCGGGGGCCGTTGGGACGCACCCGTTTATCATGATGAGCTACAACGACGATGTCTTCTCGCTCTCCACACTTGCCCACGAGCTGGGCCACTCGATGCACAGCTACTACAGCCGCAAGAGCCAGCCAGCGCACTATGCAGGCTACGGGCTCTTTGTGGCCGAGGTGGCGAGCAACTTCAACCAGGCACTGACCCGCGCCTACCTGCTCGAAAAATTCGCCGATAACAAAGAGCTGCTGATTGGTGTCCTGGAAGAGGCAATGAGCAACTTCCACCGCTACTTCTTGGTGATGCCCACCCTCGCCCGCTTTGAGCGCGAGATCCATGAGCGTGTCTGGAGCGGCGGCGCTCTGACAGCGGCTTTTCTCACCGAGCGCATGGCCGAGCTTTTTGCGGAAGCCTTTGGACCCGATGTGGCGCTGGAGGGCGAAGACCGCCAGCGTGTCGGAAGCACCTGGATGCAGTTCTCGACGCACCTCTACTCCAATTTCTATGTCTATCAG
The DNA here is from genome assembly GCF_964826245.1 of Armatimonas sp. Classification (NCBI taxonomy): domain Bacteria; kingdom Bacillati; phylum Armatimonadota; class Armatimonadia; order Armatimonadales; family Armatimonadaceae; genus Armatimonas; species Armatimonas sp. The sequence continues at coordinate 14,638 of NZ_CBAYMC010000056.1, forward strand.
TACGCCACGGGCATCTCGGGGGCGCATGCGCTCGCTCAGAACGTGCTCAGCGGCGGCCCGCCCGCCGCCGATGCCTATCTAGGCTTCTTAAAGGCAGGAGGCTCTGACTATCCGCTGAACGTGCTCAAGAGCGCGGGCGTAGAGCTGGCCTCTCCGGAGCCGGTGGAAGCGGCATTTGCCACGATGGCCCACTATGTAGATCGCCTGGAGACCCTGGTTTGATCGCACGCCGCCTGCGCTTGACGGAGGCGCTGTTGCTGTTTTGTACGGCGATTGTTCTGCTGACCGGGACACTTCTCGTCTCGGTGGCCAAGGCTCCGGCGAGCACGCCCGTACTTCTTAATACAGCAAGCGCTCCCGAGCTCACCAAGGCGCTGGGCGGCGATGCAGCACTGGCAAAGGCGGTTTTGAGCGAGCGTGAAAAGAGGGGAGCCTTCTCGGATGTTGATGCTCTGGTGCGTCGCAAAGTGCTCTCGGCAGCGCAGCTTCGGGCTTATGAGCCTGAGCTGGCCGTGCATACCTGGGGGCTGGCCAATGTGACGCTCTGGTTCTCGACCCTGGGGCTGCTGGTGATGTTTCTGGTGCTCCACCTACACCTCCGCCGCATCTGGCCGGTCGCCGATCCGTACTTGTTGCCCTGCGCGGCCTTGCTCTCGGTGCTGGGGGTCTTGCTTCTGTTTGCCCTAAAAGACCCGATCCGAGATCGGATGGCGTTTTTTGCTCAGGCACAGGGGGTCTGGCTAGGCGGAGCATGCGTGCTGCTCTTGACCCTCAAGCGCTTCTGGAGTCTGCCGCTCCACCGCTACGGCTATATCTACGTGCTCGGCTCCGTGCTTCTGATTGCACTTCTGGGGGTCTTTGGTAGTGGCGTTGGTCATGTCAAGCTCAATCTCTTTGGCTTCCAGCCGGTGGAGCTGGTGAAGGTTCTGCTGGCGTTTTTCTTGGCCAGCTACCTCGCCGACCGAGGCCGAGCGCTGGCAGATACATCGGCGCAGGCGCGTCGCGCCGATCTCTACCCACTTCTCGCGGCCTACGCTCTCCCGCTGGCGCTCTTTGCGCTCCTCAAAGATCTTGGGCCAGTGCTGGTGCTCTTTGGGACTTTCATGGCGCTTCTCTACGTGGTGACAAGCCGGAGTGCGTTTGTCTGGTTGGGGCTGGTTGCGCTGGGGCTGGGGGGGTGGATTGGCTATGTGCTCGGTTTTGGTGTCTTTCGTACGCGCGTCGAGATGTGGCTCCATCCCTGGGACAACCCTGCCGTGGGCGGCGATCAGCTCGCGCTGGGGCTCTGGGGGCTGGCGACGGGTGGCCCGAGCGGCGCTGGTCTGGGGCTGAGCGGTGCACGGTTTATCCCAAGAGGTGGCTCGGATCTGGCGTTCTCAGCGCTGGGTGAGGAGCTGGGGCTACTGGGGCCGCTGGTTGTCGTGCTCTGCTTGGCCGTTATTTTTTGGCGTGGTTTGGTCATGGCGCCCCGCACCCGCTCCGAGTTTGAGCGCTATCTTGCGATTGGGCTGACCGTGCTGATTGTCTTGCAAGGGCTGGTGATTGTCTGCGGGTGCCTGGGGCTGCTTCCCCTGACGGGAATCTGCCTGCCGCTGGTGGCGTTTGGGAAGTCGTCGGTGGTGATGACTTGGGTGAGTATCGGGCTTCTTTTGGGAATCTCACAGCGGGCACAGCACGACCCCGAGCTGCTGCAGCCGTATGTCCACAAGGGGCTGGGACGCCTGGCCCTCACACTAACGGTTCCGCTCTTAGTCTGCCTGGTGACCGCGCTGGCCACGCAGACGGTTCTGGCCAACAAGCTCGCGCTCCAGCTGGTGCGCACCCCCGATGCCGATACCGTGGTACGTCCCCACCGGAACCCCCGTCTGCTGGCGCTCTCGAACAAGATCCAACGGGGACGGCTCCTCGACCGTAACGGGAAAGTGCTCGCGGAGACGGTGAAGGGCAAGCGGGTTTATCCCCGAGGCGCGGCGACCGCGCACTTGGTCGGGGTACTCTCGCCCGCACTGGGCGGGCCGACGGGCCTAGAGGAGTCGCTGGCCGCGTCGCTGCAAGGCATGGAGGACTGGGAGCAGGCGCTGGCGCTCTGGCGGGGCAAAGACCTGCCAGGCTTCACGCTTCCGCAAGGCCAGGATGTCAGCGTCTCGCTGGATGCCACGCTTCAAGAGGCGGCGCTCAAAGCAATCGCCAAGCGCGCCAAGCGTGCCGGAGCCGCCGTGGTGCTAGACATCGCAACCGGTGAGGTGCTGGCCGCCGCGACATTTCCGACCTATGACCCCACCAAACCCGTCACTATAACCAAAGACTCACCTCAGCTCAACCGAGCAACCAGCGGGCTCTACCCCCCCGGCTCGGCGTTCAAGCCCGTGACCGCGGCGGCACTTCTCAAGGCGGGAAAAGGCGCGGCGAAGTACTCGGGCGGCAAAGGCGGGCGGGAGACGGTGCGCTGGAAGATCGGCAGCCAGAGCTACTCCCGTAGCATCACCAACGATGAGGGCGAGGCGCTGGGGAGAAGCCTGACCCTGACCTCGGCCATGGTGCGCTCGTCGAATATCTACTTTGCCCATGCCGGAATTGATGTCGGGGCAGAGGCACTTCAGAGGACAGCGGGACAGTTCGGCCTGACCCATCTGCCCGAGCGCCCCCAGTGGGAGCGTGAGCTACCCGATCTTTCCTACGGCCAGGGTAGCCTGCTGGCCACCCCCATGGAAATGGCCTCGGTGATGCAGACCGTCGCCAGTGGAGGCATCCGCCGCCGCCCGCACTATGCTCTCTCGGAGAAGCCCGAGACACTCGCCACGCCACTCACGCCGGAGCAAGCGGAGGTGATCGCCAAAGCCCTTCGCGAGGTCACCGAGAGCGGCACAGCCCGTGGGGTCTTTAGCACGCTCGCGTTTAAAGTCGCGGGCAAGACCGGCACGGCCCAGACCAGCAACGGCGATAAGAAAAGCCACTCGTGGTTTATCGGCTTTGCCCCGGCCCAGAACCCCAAGGTCGCCTTCGCCGTGCTGATCGAAAACGGCGGCTACGGCGCAAAGTCTGCCGCCCCCGTCGCCCGCGAGATCCTCCGCGCCTGGGACGGAAAATAGCGTGGATTGTCAGACTTTAACAAGCTCTGGCCAAGTCTCAACCTGATCCAGTGTTTCTGCCCACTGCTCAATTACAATTGCCGAGGCCCGCTCAATTATTGCTAGGGTTGCCGCGTCGGGCTCTTTGGTCGTCGCGTCGAAGGGAGTAGGCATGGCTGATTGTACCTGCCAGTGCTAAACGCCGCATAGATATGAGCCACCCAGAGACCGTTTGCCTCTGGGGCTATGGCAAGCAAGAAAGGTGGTGTGATACTTGTGGAGATCGTGATGGCCGAAGGCTCTCAGACGCCTACTTTCAGTGGGCGGCAAGTGATTCGTGCGATTTTAGACGATTGCATCTACAATGTTTGATAACATAGCTGTCATGACGAACGATCAGACGATGGAATCCGCTTGTATAGCTTGTATAGAAGTGACGATTCATGTTTCTTGAGATGACTCCTGCCGAGATTTTCTCTGGTACAGACCATGCAGACCATTGAGCGCATTGCGTTTTTACTCCTGATTGTCTGCCTGATCGCCATGATCGGGCGGCGGCTACGACTACCCTACACGGTCGGTCTGCTGCTCTCGGGGGTGCTGCTCTCGGCAACGGGATTGCTGGCTGGGGTGACACTGACCCAGGAGCTGATCTTCTCCGCGTTTCTGCCGCCGCTGATCTTCGAGGCCGCGTTCTACATTCCGTGGAAAGAGCTGCGCGCCGATCTCAAGCCGATTCTGGTCTTTGCGACCCTGGGCGTGCTTCTGGCAATGGCACTCACGGCGGCAGGGATGCACTTTCTGGTGGGCTGGCCGTGGCAGGCTGCGGTTATTTTTGGGACGCTGATTGCCGCCACTGACCCGGTCTCCGTGATCGCCACGTTTAAGGAAGCGGGCGTGCACGGACGCTTGCGTTTGCTGGTGGAGTCGGAGAGCCTCCTGAACGATGGGACAGCGGCGGTGCTCTTTGGAGTTGTGCTGGCGTGGGCAAGCAGTGGGCAGGTCTCGGCGCAACATATCGGGCTGGATCTCTTGCGCGAAGTCGGGGGCGGCTGTGTGATCGGCCTGCTCGTTGCGGGCATCTTGCTCTGGATCGCGGGGCACACCGACGACCACTTGGTGGAGATCGCGCTCACCGTGGTCGCAGCGTATGGCTCGTTTCTCATCGCGCAGCACTTCCACTGTTCGGGCGTCTTGGCAACCCTCTGCTGCGGCCTCTTGCTCGGCAACTACGGCTCACTGGGCTCCCTCTCTGATGCGGGGCGTGAGGCGGTGGGCTCGTTCTGGGAGTTTGCGGCTTTCTTAGTCAACTCGGTGATCTTCTTGCTGATTGGCGCGCAGCAGCAGGGGCTCTTGGGACAGCTCCAGCGCCACGCCGTCCCGATCCTGATTGCCATTGTTGTCGTGATTCTCGGGCGGGCCGTGGCGGTCTATCCGCTCAGTGCGCTCTTTCGTCGCTCAACACTTGCGATCTCGATGGCACACCAGCATGTTCTTGTCTGGGGCGGCCTGCGCGGTGCCCTCGCTCTCGCCTTGGTTCTTGGCTTGCCGGAGACCTTGCCCCGACGTGCCGAGCTTATCGTCACCACCCTCGGGGTTGTCGTCTTCTCCGTGATTGTCCAGGGCCTGACCTTCACGCCCCTGCTCAAGCGCCTCGGGCTTTTAGAGCACTAGCTGCCGTCGCGCAGGGCTTCGTAGAGACGAGCCGCGAGCACGGTTCCCAGGCACGGCCCCAGCAGATAGATCCACCACGCCGAAAGCGCGGCTCCACCTGAGACTAAAGCAGGCCCTAGCGAGCGCGCCGGGTTCATCGAGCCGCCCGTGACGGGGCCGCCAATCCAGACGAGAAACACCACACACAGCCCGATAGCGACTCCGGCAACCGGCGTGGCTCCGCGCTTATCCGTCGCGACCCCGAGAATCAGTAGCATCAGCAAAAACGAGAGAGTCGCCTCTAGCAATACACAAGAGAGCGCGGATACGGAAGGCGTTGGGACATGAGTTCCGTGGGCTCCGGCGCCAAAGATCAGCGCCGTGAGCCCTGCCGCAAGGGTTGCCCCGAGCACCTGTGCCAGAACATAACCGGGAACTTGTTTCCACGAAAAGCGCCCCGAGACCGCAAAACCCAGCGTGACGGCAGGGTTGAAGTGCGCGGAGCTGATGTGCCCAAAGGTGTAGATCATGGCCAGCACCGCCAGCCCTGATGCCCATGC
>NZ_CBAYMC010000057.1:0-19774 GCF_964826245.1 Armatimonas sp.
TGTCGAGAGCGCCCTTATTTCTCCATACGAGTTCAAATGTAGCAACGGCTTGCTCACATAGTTCGTCGGATTGAGCTATCCAGAGAACGCTTCGATTATTTCCTTCGGGGGCTAAAACTAACTCCACTGCAGACTGAACCGTCACGCGAGTTTTGCCTGCACCCGTAGGTAGGTTAACAATACAACGCCGCTGTCCTGTTTGTAACCATAGGTCTTGCAGATTCCTCATTACCTCTTCTTGAAAATCCTTCAAGTCTGGCAATGTCCAAAAACTTGGCCCAGGAATTCGTACTTCAGGTTCCCGTTTCGCACTTAAAGACTCAACAAACTCGCTAGGGATTCCAAATCTTTCGGCAAATTTATCAGCTGGCCCAGTCCCGAATTTTGGTGGTATTGGCTCACCCTTAACCAAGATTTTTGACTGCCTGAATTCTGCCAATAGAGAGAAACCAAATATCCTGAAACATAAATGACAAATCTCTTCAATTGTCATCAATTTTATTATTTTAATATAACTTGAAAAATCTTCTTGACTATATTTAAGATCGTCTTTAATATATTTTTCTAATACCAGAATGAAATCACCTATTTGAAATAAATCAACAAATATACGTACTGGTTTCTCTTCCATATTAAAAATCTCGTTTTTTCCACAGCTTATTTTTAAATTAAAACAGCCCCTTTCTTAACTTTAAGAAAGGGGCTGCAGTTGTCGGTTTAGTACCGGTAGGTGTCGGGCTTGTAGGGGCCTTCTTGCGAGACGCCGATATAGGCAGCCTGCTCCGGGGTGAGCTCGGTGAGCATCGCGCCCAGCTTGGAGAGCTGGAGGCGGGCGACCTTCTCATCGAGGTGCTTCGGAAGGACATAGACCTGGCCGACTTCATACTTATCGGGGTTCATCCAGATCTCCATCTGCGCCAGGGTCTGGTTGGCGAAGCTGGATGACATCACGTAGCTCGGGTGGCCGGTGCCACAGCCGAGGTTCACCAAGCGGCCCTTGGCCAGGAGAATAATGCGCTTGCCGTCGGGCCAGATCACGTGGTCTACCTGCGGCTTGATCTCTTCCCACTGAAGGTTCTCCAGTCCGGCGACATCAATCTCGTTGTCGAAGTGCCCGATGTTGCAGACAATGGCCTGATCTTTCATCTGGTCCATGTGGGCGCGGGTGATGACCGACTTATTGCCCGTCGTGGTCACGAAGATATCGGCCTTATCGGCGGCGTACTCCATGGTCACGATGCGGTAGCCTTCCATCGCGGCCTGAAGCGCGTTGATCGGGTCAATCTCGGTCACCCAGACCTGAGCGGAGAGGGCACGCAGAGCCTGAGCGCTTCCCTTGCCCACATCGCCGTAGCCACAGACCACCGCCACTTTTCCGGCGATCATGACATCGGTGGCGCGCTTGATGCCATCCACTAAAGACTCGCGGCAGCCGTAGAGGTTGTCGAACTTGGACTTAGTCACGGAGTCGTTCACATTGAAGGCGCGTAGCATCAGGTCGCCCTTCTTGCTCATCTCCAGCAGGCGATGGACACCCGTGGTGGTCTCTTCAGTCACGCCCTTGACTTCCGCCAGTCGGACAGAGTACCAGGTCGGGTCCACGGCAAGCTTGGCCTTGATACTGGCGTAAAGAATCGTCTCTTCCTCAGAGCCGGGGTTGTCCAGCACAGAGAGATCCTTCTCGGCCTTGGTGCCAAGGTGCAGAAGCAAGGTAGCATCGCCGCCGTCGTCGAGGATCATGTTGGTGTAGCCACCATCAGACCACTCGAAGATCTTGTGCGTGTAGTCCCAGTACTCTTCCAGGCTCTCGCCCTTCTTGGCAAAGACTGGAGTTCCGCCGTAGGCAATGGCAGCCGCGGCGTGGTCTTGAGTGGAGTAGATATTACAGCTCGCCCAGCGCACTTTTGCCCCGAGGGCTTCGAGGGTCTCGATCAGCACGGCGGTCTGGATCGTCATGTGCAGCGAGCCGGTGATACGGGCGCCTTTCAGCGGCTGGCTGGCGGCGTACTCTGCACGGATTGCCATCAGACCAGGCATCTCAGTCTCGGCAATGGCGATCTCTTTGCGTCCCCAGTCCGCCAGGGACAGATCGGCCACGATAAAGTCCGTGGCTAGGGTTTGGGTTGTTGTTTCAGTCATTCTTGTTATCTCTCGGGCAAAAATAAAGCCCACCCAGGGGCTTTGCCAGGGTGAGCGCAGTTTGATAGCTGAGCCTGATCCACAGAAATCTCGGATTGCAGCACTCCTCAGCTTGGACTCAGTATACCATGGCAAAAGCAGGAATCGTTAAGAGTCATGGTGAATACCTACACGCTATGGGTGATTCAACAGCTTCGGTTCGTATTCGCTGGGGACTGACGTTTCCGATTGCACTCGTGTTGATCCTGCTCAATGCCTTCTGGGTGATCCGTGCCGAACGCGTGGGCAGTGGGCCTTATTTCTCCACGATCTCCCTCTTTGCCAATGCTCTTTTTTTGCTGACAGTTGTGCTGCTCATCAACTGGCCGCTCCGTCGCTTTGTGCCCAAGCTTGCGCTCTCGCAGGCGGAGATCATGCAGATCTATGCCATGGTGGCTGTCGGAGGAGCGCTGGCGGGGCAGGACATGTGCTCGGCGCTGCTGCCCATGCTCTCGCACCCGTACCAGCTCGGTAATGCCACCAATGGCTGGCTAGAGCGCTTTGGGCCGTATCTCCCCAAGGCCGTCATGGTCGGTGATACCCCGAGCGAGAAAGAGGCGCTGAAGCTCTTCTACCAAGGGCACTCGACGCTCTACACCCCCGAGCATATTCAGGCGTGGCGCAACCCGGTCTTGCTCTGGACGGGCTTTGTCGCGGTGCTTTTCTGGACCATGCTCTGCCTCTCGGTTCTGGTGCGCCAAGGCTGGCAAGACCGTGAGCGCCTCCCATTCCCCGTGGTCGAGCTGCCCCTCCAGCTCACGGAGCAGAAGAAAGAGACGATCTGGACCAACAAGCTCTTCTGGATCGGCTTCGGGCTAGTGTCTTGTATCGAAGTTCTCAATGGGCTCGCCTCGCTCTATCCCCAGCTCCCGACCATCAACCTTCAGCACACCGATGTCTCAACAGGGGGAATCTTCCTCACATCGCCCTGGAACGCGGCGGGCTTTACGTGCTACTCGTTCTACCCCTTCGCCATTGGGCTGGGCTATTTATTGCCGCTTGATCTGGTCTTCTCGTGCTGGTTTTTCTATCTGTTCTGGAAAGCCCAGCTTATCGTCTCGCGGCTCATGGCCTGGGATGTCACTCCAGACTTCCCCTTTGTGCGTGAGCAGTCGTTTGGCGGCTATATCGCGATCTTGGTCTTCTTGCTCTGGAATGGGCGTAGTTATTTTGGACAGATGTGGAAGCGCCTCTGGAGAGAGCCCTCGGACGTGGACGATTCCCAAGAGGCCATGAGCTACCGCCAAGCGCTGGGCGGCTTTCTGCTGGGCTTTGCGGGCCTCGTTGCCTTCTTTAGCTGGCTCGGCCTCTCCCCGCTGATCTCGCTGGCGGCCTTTGCGATCTACATGGCCCTCGCCCTCGCCGTGGGCCGTATCCGCGCCGAGCTTGGCCCACCCGTGCACGACCTGCACTTCTCCGGCCCGGATCACATGCTCACCCGCTCGTTTGGCACGCCCGCGTTCTCGGCACAGGACCTCACGATCCTGAACTTCTTCTACTGGTTCAACCGCGCCTACCGCTCCCACCCGATGCCTTTTGCTATCGAGGGACTCAAGATCGCCAAAGATGTCAAGACGAGCCAGCGGATGATGTTTGCGAGCCTGGTTATCGCGGGAGCCTTTGGGGCCTTTGCCGCCTTCTGGGCCTACCTGCATCTCTCCTACGACTTTGGCGCGATGGGCAAGATGCGCGGCGGCCAGGGCTTCTCGGGCGAGGCCTACAACCGGCTCAATGGCTGGATGACCCAGCCACAGCCGCCCAACTGGATCGCCAACGGTGCAATTGGGGTTGGCTTTTTCTTCTGCGCCCTGCTGATGATCGCGCGTATTAAGTTCCCGTGGTGGCCCTTCCATCCCATCGGCTACGCCATCTCGGGCTCGTGGAGCATGAACCTGGTCTGGATGCCGCTGCTCTTTGCCTGGGTCATCAAAGGCGTCATTCTGCGCTACGGCGGGGTGAAGCTCTACCGCCAGGCCATGCCATTCTTTCTGGGCCTGATCCTCGGACAGTGCATTGTCGGCTCGTTCTGGCACTTAGTGGGCTGGGCGCTAGACATTCAGCCCTACTCGTTCTGGGGCGGATAGAGAAAAATGAACCAGAAGAAAAAGAAGCCTCCTGCCTCTGTGACCACACCAGAGCCCCGGGTCGATATTCTCGCGACCCCACAAAACCGCCGCCTCTTCTTGGGCGCGGTGATCGTGATCTATAGCATGGGCTACGCACTCTCGGTCTGGGGGAATGTCTACCTTGGCAAGGGAATGCCTCTCAAACAGGCACTTCTACGCTCCCTCACCACAATGCTTATTGTGATCGCCCTCCAAGCCCCCGTCTGGTTCTGGTACCGAAAACGGATGAAGGGCATAAATACAACGCGATCTTGAGGGTGCCATTAGCGAAAACCCCTTCCGGCGCGATACAATCTGCGGGTTTTTATTATGTTGACCGCCGAAAAAATTTACAAATCGTTTGGGCCGCAGGACGTGCTCAAAGACATCACGCTTCAGCTCGGAGACCGCGACCGTATTGGGGTCGTGGGGCTCAATGGGCAGGGCAAGTCCACCCTCATCAAGATTCTAGCCGGGCTAGAGGAGCCAGACAAGGGAGTGGTGCACCGGCACGGCTCCACCGTCGGCTACCTCAACCAGGAGTCTCAGTGCCGCCTTGGGGTGACCGTGGGCGAGGAGATGCGCTCTGTCTTCCCCGACATGGATGCGATTGAGGCGCGCCTGATCGCCGCCTCGCAGGCTATCGGGGAAGGGGATATCACAAAGTCCGATATCGCCGCACTGGATAAAGCCACCGAGGACATGACCAAGCTGGAGACGCGCTCTATGGACGCTCGCATTGGCCGTGTTCTCTCAGGGTTGCGCTTTGAGCTAGGAGCGGTAGACCGCCTCACCGACACCTACTCCGGGGGCTGGCAGATGCGAATCGCGATGGCCAAGCTGCTTCTGCAAGAGCCCGACTATCTCTTTCTCGATGAGCCGACCAATCACCTAGACACTGAGGCCAAGTTCTGGCTGATGTACGACTACATTCCCAGCTACCCTGGAACAGTGGTCTGCATCTCCCACGAAGTGGAGTTTCTCAATCTCACCAGCGAAGAGATCTGGGAGGTTAAGGACATGGAGGTCAATAGGTTCAAAGGGAACTACGACGACTATATCCGCCTCGATGACGAGCGCTACCAGCGCGAGCTCAAGGCCTACGATGCCCAGCAGCGCGAGATCGCGGACTGGAAAGAGTTCGTCCAGCGCTGGCGTGGCAACAAGAGCAAGGCGGGAATGGTTGAGAGCCGCGTGAAGCAGCTTGAGAAGATTGATATCCTGCCGAAGCCCAAGGAGCGCCCCAAGACCATCTATCTTCAGTTCCCCGAGCCACCGCGTGAAGCGCCAGAGCCGATCAGTATCGAGGACGTGGTCAAGCGCTACGGCGATAAGACCGTGCTAGGTGGCATCACGCTGCCGCTGGTGCGCCAAGACAAGATCGCCCTCACCGGCCCCAACGGCGCGGGTAAGTCCACGCTTTTAAAGCTCGTGGCCGGGATTGAGCAGCCCACGAGTGGCAAGATTGTCATCAACCCCAAGACCGAGATCGGCTACTTCGCCCAGCACCAGGCCGAGGCGCTCTCTCCTGAGCGCACGGTCTACGAGGAGACACTGGCGGGGATTGATCCCAAGATGGAGGAGCTTGCCCGTGGCCTGCTCGCCCGCCTGCAGTTCCGTGGCGACGATGCGCCGTTTAAGAAAATCGGAGTTCTCTCCGGCGGCGAGCGTGCCCGCGTGGCGCTGGCCAAGTTTCTCTTGCGCCCCGCCAACTTCTATCTTCTGGATGAGCCAACCAACCATCTCGACCCGCTCGCCCGAGAAGTGCTGATCGAGGCACTGAAGAAGTTTGAGGGCACGATCCTCATGTCGAGCCACGACCAGCTTCTGATTGATACGGTCGCCACCGGTATCTTCGACATGTCCGACGGCCAGTTCACCATGGTTCTCGACCCCGCCACCGAGCGCATCAAACGCGTGGATGTGTAATCCGGATAAAATCCGCTGGTTGAAAACAGCGTCTAAGCAACTTCTTGGCGTTTGCGCCCTGAGATGCCGCTTTCGATCGGGGTACTGGTTTTCGCTCGCCCGGCAATTAAGGGATTGGCAATAAATACAAGAGCCAGCGCAAAAATCACTTACTTTGTCCGGGCGACGATCCACTCGCCGATGGTCTTGATGGCACCTGGGGAGAAAGTCTCCTCAATCTGGCTGTACTCGCTGGGGGAGCCGGTCTTGGTGTGCTGAAAAAGATGGTTGAGACCAGGGAGCGAGAGCGCTGTCACCTCTTTATTGCCCGCATCTTTGAGGAGCTTCTCAATTACGGGAAGGTTCTGCCACGCGAGCACTTGAGTGTCTTTATCGCCGTTGAGGGCCAGCACAGGGCAGGTCACTTTCGAGAGCGCAGGCGCGGGATCGTAGCTAAGGAAGAAGTGCATCCAGGGGTTGGTGAGCAGCTGGAGCTGACCGCGTGCTGAGTCAGGCAGCGCAGCGGCTCCGGCCAGCCCAAGTGCCTTCGCCATCGCCTCCAGCGCTTTTTTCGGGTCGGCTTCGGCCTTGGCGATGGGAATGAGCTTCTCCTGGTTGGCACGCGCCGCTGCCGCCACGGCCTCGCCCATGCCCGATGCTTTGACGACCGCGACTCCCTGCTCGATTAGCACTTTGTCGCCGGGGACGCCCGGCCCGGCGAGCAGGACAAGAAACGCGATCTGGTTTGCGGGCTTCGCGGCGAGCATAGGGGCGATCAGGCCGCCCTCGCTATGGCCAATCAGCCCGATTTTTTGGGGATTGATCTCCGGACGGGTCTTGAGAAACGCCACTTGCGCTTCGGTATCGGTGGCAAAGCTGGCGCTCGTGGCCTGGGTCAGGTCGCCTTTGGACTTGCCTGCCCCGCGGTCGTCGCAGCGCAGGCTTGCAATACCACGCCGCGCCAGATCGTCAGCGAGGACGGCAAAAGAGCGGTGCTCATAGATCGTCGAGTCGCGGTCTTGCTGGCCCGAGCCTGAGATAAAAACGACGCAGGGAAAGGGGCCTGCACCTGGCGGCACGGTGAGTGTCCCCGACAGCGTGACACCAGCCTCCACGGCGTTCTCGATACTCACCTCGGTGGTCTTGTAGGGAAACGGAGGCTTAGGGGTCTGCGGACGGCGCAGTGCCGAGACTTGCGCCACTTTCTTGAGGCTCATCGCCATCGAGAGTCCTCCCTGCTCAAAGCTCCCCGTGAGGCTGTTTTTATCGGGAGAGAGCTGCCCCATGAACTTCCAGGGCGGCGTGGCGCAGGTGACGGTCACACGGGAGCCTGTCGCGGTTCCACTTGCTAGCTTGAGATCCCGTGCGCCCTGATCCGGGCTGTCCCAGGTGCCTGCCCCTTTGCCATCGAAGCGAAAGACCATGCGGAGCTTGAGTGTGTTGGGAAGTGTGATCGCCCCCTCGTAGATCCCCGTCATCGGCACGGACTTGGGGGACGCAACTTGCGGCTTTGACTTTGGTTTGGGTTTAGGCTTCTGCGCCAGCGCAGCCGGGGCACAGACCGCCGCGAGGGCAAGGATCAAGACGGACTTCATCGTATTCTCTTTGTTGACAATAAAAAAATCCCCCCGCCGGACTCGGCGGGGGGGTTCTGCAAAGATTACCGTAGGCGCTTGGCGGCCCAGAAGGCGCTGCCAATGGCCAGTCCGAGGGCGACTGCCATATTGGTCAGTGTCCAAGGCAGGGCGCTGGCTCCGAAGGTCGCGGCGGTGAACGGAATCGTGGCGTTGTTCCAGTTGGCGAACAAGTTCACCCCAAAGCCCAGTGCCGCGCCCGAAGCGACTTTCAGGCCAGGGCCTTTGCGCAGCATCCAGACGAGCAGCGCGGGAGCGAGTGCGGAGAAGCTCAGCAGGTTCCACGCCGAGTCTGCCCCCACGAAGTTTGTCACGGCATCCGGGAGGAAGAAGCCTCCTGCGATAGCTCCCGCCATACCTGCACGGAGCAGAACATTGCGGCGGCGCAGTGGCCCACCGAAGCCGACCAGCAGACCGGCAAAGGCAATCGCAAGCGTGTGGCGTAGCTTCCAGCCGTTTTCGGCTTCGGCTTTAGCCGTGAGCTTGCCGACATTGAGGATTCCCGCACCGTATTTCTTGGCGTTGTTCTCCTTGGGCTTGCTGGCAGTCTTCTTGAGCAGATCCAAGATCTTGGCCGGGTCTTTAGTGCCCTGGCTGTAGGCTAGCGCGGCGGCTCCCGCGACATGCGGCGAGGCCATAGACGTTCCCTGGAAGGCGAAGTAGTCGTCCTGACCGGAGTAGACGGTGTTCTGCAAGATACCATCATCGGGGTTGCGGCTATCAATCATGTCGCCGCCGGGTGCGGCGATTGCCACTTGCTTGCCCCACGAAGAGAACTTGGAGAGCATTCCGCTCGGCCCCACCGACGAGACCGCGATGCACTCAGGGAAGGCGGCGGGGTAGCCCACGCCCTCACGGAAGCTATTGCCCGCGGCGCAGACAATCGTGACACCCTTCTTGCGAGCGTACTTGCAGGCCTCGTGGATCACGTCGGAGGGGTACATGGAGCCCAGGCTCATATTGATGATGTTCGCGCCCTTGTCGGCGGCAAAGCGAATGGCGTCGGCGATATCGGCGCTATTGCCCGATCCCTCGGCGGAGAGCACTTTCAGCGGCATGACAGTCGCCTCAAACGCGATCCCCGCCACGCCCTCGTTGTTGTTAGTGGACTCCGCAATGGTTCCGGCGACGTGGGTTCCATGCCCGTGGTCGTCGTCGGCGTTGGTGCTCTTGCTCACGAAGTTGTAGCCCGCCGTGAACTTGGTCTGCTTAAAGTCCCGCGCCTGGGTCACGCCCGTGTCAATCACGGCGACAACCGCGCCCTTGCCACGCGTCCGCTCCCAAGCCCCTTCCGTATCAATCATGCGGAAGTTCCACTGCTTCTCATAAAGCGGATCATTAGGCTTCGTCCCCGAAGGCTCATCCAGCGTGAGCGAAAATTCCTCATGCACCGTCGGATCCGTCATCGTCGTGGTTTCGACCGTGGGATCGGTCACACGAGTGCGATGTTTTACATCATCAAATGACCAGTTGCAATTTTGCTCCAGATGAAACTGAATCTCGGGTTCGGCGGCTTGGACGCGGGAGTCGTTGCGGAGGGTGTTGAGGTCAGCGTTGCCTTCAATCACGCGATAGAGTCGGTTGTCCTTGGCCTCGATGGAGTTCGGAACGAGATTCAGGCCGTACTCTTTTGCAAGCGCCTGCACACCCGCATCGTCCAGAGTGTCGGCCAAGTCGATGATCAGTGGTGTCGCGCTCGAAAACGCCTGCTCCACACCATTGCTCCCCATGCCGCTCCCCCCCGAGGTTTGGATGGGAATCTCGGCGACGGTCACTTCGTCTTTCTGTGTCCAGACGGAGAGCATGGGGAGGGCGGTGGCTCCAACGGCGACGGCGATGCCGAGAGTGGCGAGGGTGTTTCTCAGAGATTTGGTCATGATGGGTTGATCCTCCGAATCGGTAATGATTTCTTTTTGGCGATAGGGGTGACAAGACGAAGCGGGGCTTTGGTTTCGTCGAAGTGCGGGCTGACACCGACAACTTGCCGGTCTTTATTCACTTCGGGCACACGCTCGTCGAACTTGGGGTTGCCCCCCGCGTGGGACTTTGCGGATTTCATGATTCCAGTTCCTTCTTCAAGTTCGGGTTGCGCTCCAAAATATACTCATAGCGGTCTTTGAGGCCCGGCGAGCGCTCGTCAAAAAGAGGGTTCCCGCCTGCGTAGTGCGTGTCCTTGGGGTCGCCATACTCGTTGCGCCCCTCGCGCTTCACCCAGTCATCAATCTGTTTCTTCAGCTCATCCGAGATCATAAAGTATTTCTCCCTCACGCCACCCCCGTTGGAGGGGGGTGGCTGAAGAGCGCTTCGCGCTACAAAGGGCGTGCCGCCCATACAACACCGAAAATTCGGTATGGCCGGAACGGCCTTCGTAGCCGTAGGCTCTCAAGACCCGCCGTTCCAATCGGCGGGGATATTCTATACCTAAAGACGATGTCGGCAGGATTATGGTTGCACGATAGGAGAAATTATAGACCATGTTAGCCCTTCTTCGCCCACTTTTGATCGGACTGCTCTTAATCCCTCTGTGCTGCTACTGGGCGCAAGACCAGGTCATTGACCGAATCTTCTCGCTCATGGTGCCACCGCTCGCGCTGACGATTGTTCTTGCACTACTCAACCTACCCGTCCGAAAAACGTTCCCGAGGCTGGCGCTGAACGGACGGGAGATCGCAGTAGTCTATGCCATGCTCACCATTGCCTGCGCCATGAGCGGTGAGTGGATGGACATGGTCGCGCCCTCGATGTACGGCTTTGCGGTGTTCGCGCCCAACAACCCGCGCTACGGCACCTATATCCTGCCCTACCTTCCCGACTGGTTCTTCTTCCGCGACCCCGCGCCGCTCAAGGAGTTTGGGGAGGGAGGCAAGACCTTCGGGTTCTTTCTCTCGCAGCTCCCGATGTGGTGGCCCAAGATCGGGGCGTGGACTCTGCTCCTGACACTGATCACCACGGCGATGCTCTGTATCAGTGCGCTGCTCAAAGACCAGTGGGTACACAAAGAGCGCCTGGCGTTTCCGCTGGTTCAGCTCCCGATCGCCCTGACCGAAGAAGCAGGGCCGGGGCAGACACCACTCTGGAAGAACAAGCTATTCTGGGGGAGCTTTGCCGTGGTCTTTGCCATTGACATGCTCAACGGCTTCTCGTTTCTCTACCCGCAGCTCCCACACTTCAACATTCGCTTTCTGGGCGACTTCAACAAGGCCTTTGTCTCGCCGCCATGGAACCAGACTGGCTGGACTCCCGTGGGGATCTTCCCCTATCTCTCCGCGCTGGGCTTCCTGATGCCCACCGACTTGCTCTTCTCGCTGCTGGTGTTCTTTTTTGTGCGAAAGGCCCAGCAGATTATCGCCTATAGTATCGGCAACGAGCAGGGAGTCTTTGGGGGCGGCGGCCTGACACCCAGCCCCCCGTATTTCTCGGAGCAGAGCTGGGGCGCGTTTATCGGGCTCTTTGTCAGTGCGCTCTGGCTGGCGCGGCCTCACTTAAAGATGCTGTGGGCACAGATTAGCTCGGGAGAAAAAGACACGGGCGAGAATCCGGGCCTGCCGCCGCGCTTTTTGTTTATCTTGATGCTGGTCTGTATTGCAGCAACGGCAGCCATTGGAGTAGGCATTGGCCTGCCCCTGCTCTTCGTGATTCTTTATGTTGCGCTCTTTTTGGCCTTCAGTGTGGCCGTCACACGCCTACGCGCATCGCTGGGCGCTCCGACCCACGAGATGGCGTTTATGGGGCCGCACCAGCTTATCTTAGACTTTCATGGCAGCGCCGGGCTCTCCAACGAGCTGCTCACGCGGACACTGGCGACCTTCCACTTCATGAACCGAATCCATCGGACACACACCATGCCGTCGCTGATGGAAGGGCTCTATCTCGCGGATCGGGGCAAGCTCTCGGCGCGCGGCATGTTTCTGGCGCTCTTTTTGGCAATCCCCCTGGGTACAGTAACCGGCTTTCTGACCCACATCTACTTTGGCTACCACTACACCCCCGTGAGCTGGGTCTCCGGTGAGCTAGGCGGCTTTGTGAGCAATATTCTGAGCACTCCACGCCCGCCCAATCCCACCGCGATGCTCGCCGTTTTAGGGGGCTTCGGAACCGTGATGCTCCTCGACTTCATCCGCTTCCGCATCCCTGGTTTTTGGCTCCACCCGGCAGGCTACGCGCTGGCGATGAACTTCGGGGTGGACTACTACTGGTTCGGGCTCTTGATCGTCTTGATCGTGAAAGTCTTCGTCCAGCGCTTCTATGGCCTCAAGGGCTACAGTCAGCTCCGCCAGATCGCCTTTGGCTTAATCGTCGGCGAGTTCATGGCCGAGCTGATCTGGGCCGGATTTTCCATGCTCAACGAGCGCCAGATGACCTACTCGATCTCGATCAATGGCAAGATGAGCTGGGATCAGTAGACCACTCCCACACCAACCCCTATCCCGACCGCCCCATGAATGAGGCGTCTCAGTAGCCTGCGGCTGCAAAGCCCGTGCCGGGCTGGGGAACCCGACGCCGCATTCATGGGGTGGCACATTGACGTAGAGCCGCCGTGCGGGGTATCCTTGAGAGGCTATGTCAAACCAATACACGCCCCTGCGCTGGGGCATCCTCGGGGCGGGCAGTATCGCCAACCGCTTCACCGAGTCCATTGCGCTTTTAGAGGACCAGAAAGTGGTCGCAGTGGGCTCGCGCGAGCTAGAGAAAGCCAATGCGTTTGGCGACAAACACGGCATTGAGCGCCGCCATGCGAGCTACGAGGCACTCTGTAGCGACCCCGAAGTAGACGCGATCTATGTCGCCACGCCTCATACGTTTCACAAAGAGCACAGTATTTTAGCCCTCAAGAGTGGCAAGCACGTGCTCTGTGAGAAGCCCTTCACGATCAACAAAGCTGAGGCGGAGGCCGTGGTCGCCGTTGCCAAAGAGACGGGCTTGTTTCTGATGGAGGGCATGTGGAGCCGCTTCTTCCCGGTCTGGGATAAAGTGCGTGCACTCATCGCCGAGGGCGCGATTGGCAAGCCTCGCATGCTCTACGCGGACTTTGGGTTTCGCTGCGGCGCGAGCCCCTCCAATGTGGGAGAGGACGGCAAGCTGGTGGGGCTGAACCCGGAGGCGCGGCTCTTTAACCCAGCACTGGGCGGCGGCGCGATCATGGATGTGGGCATCTACCCGGTGAGCCTGGCGCAGATGCTACTGGGCGATCCCGATCAAGTGGCGTGTCTGGGAACGCTCGGGCACACGGGCGTGGATGAGAACGCGGGGATGCTCCTGCACTTCCCGAGCGGCGCAGTGGCGGTCACCAGCACCTCGTTTCAGGTTAGCACCCCCGCCGGCGTAACCTTGATCGGCGAGAGCGGCAAGATCGAAGTGGCTGCCCCTTGGTGGACACCACGAAAGCTCACTCTGACCCGAAATGGCGAGTCCGAAGTCTTTGAGCTGCCTTTTGACGGTCCCGGCTTCCAGTTCGAGGCCATGCACTTTGCCGAGCGCCTGCGCGCTGGGCACACCGAGAGCGATATTCTCTCCCACTCCGACAGCCTTGCCGTGATGGACGCTCTCGACAACCTACGGGCCGCAATCGGCCTGAAATATCCGATGGAGTAAACGATGTCAACGTATTCGCCCCTTCGCTGGGGCTTTTTAGGCTGTGGTTCGATCGCCAACCGACTGGGAGCGGATGTCTCCAAGCTGAGTGATCATAAGATTCAGGCGATTGCCTCGCGCGATCCGGAGAAGGCGGCTAAGTACGCCGAGAAGTTTGGGGTGCCCACGCAGCACACCGGGCCGGATGCCTACACCAAGCTGGTCAATGACCCGGAGATTGACATTGTCTATGTGGCGACGCCCCACAACTTCCACCGTGAGCAGGTGCTACTGGCGCTGAACGCGGGCAAGCATGTGCTCTGTGAGAAACCCTTCACGGTTAATCTTAAAGAGGCCGAGGAGCTGGTTGCCAAGGCGCGGGAGAAGGGGCTCTTCCTGATGGAGGGGGTCTGGAGCCGCTGTTTTCCTGTCTGGGTGAAAGTGCGGGAGCTGATCACGGAGGGCGCGATTGGGCAGGTGCGCCAGGTCTACTCGGACTTTGGCTATGGTGCAGGTAGTCTGGATGAGAATAGCCAGCTGATTGTCGGCAACCCCAACGGACGACTTTTCTCCCGTGAGCTAATCGGCGGGGGGCTGATGGATGTGGGGGTCTACCCGATCAATATCGCCATGATGATCCTAGGCGAACCGAGCGTCGTGAAGGCGTTTGGTCAGCTTGGGAGCACGGGTGTGGACGAAAACGTGGGCGTCGTGCTGGGCTTCCCGAACGGCTCTCTTGCGACCTGTACGACCTCGATCCAGGTCACCACGCCGTTTGTGACCACCATTATCGGCACCAAGGGCAAGATCGAAGTCCCGTTCTGGTGGCGGCCCAAGAACCTAAGCTTAACGGCTAACGGTCACACGGACACACTGGAGTTTTTGCACGAGGGAGAGGGCTTCCAGTTCGAGGCGATGCACGTGGCCGACTGCCTGCGTGCGGGAAAAACCGAGAGCGAGATTCTGCCGTTGGATGGCACACTTGCCGTGATGCGCGTCCTGGATGCGGTTCGTGCCGAAATTGGGCTACAGTACCCCGGCGAGTAGAAAAATAAACGCCCCTACTGCGACTAGAGCTCCGCGGTAGGGGTGTGCGCTTGGGACTCGACGTGCAGGTCGAACTTGCGAACGCAGCCCATAAAGTAGAGAATCTCAGAGTTCTTAATAGAGTAGTAGACACAGTTCTTACGCCGCTCTGCATTAAGAATCCCCATGTCCCGCATGATCTTGAGCTGCTGGCTCACAATTGCTTGCTGTGCTCCTTCACACACCCCGACAATCTCCGTCACGCGCTGAGGGGTCTTGCTGGTCTCCAGAAAATCTAAAATCCGCAAGCGAAGCGGGTGAGCAAATATGCGAATGAGGGGAGAGAGTTGCTCAAGGGTGGTCATATCCAGGGTGGTGTTAGCGCTCATAATTATTTCTCCTGTACTATACGCTAGTTTACGCTATATGATAGCCCCAATTCCGCGAATGGGGTTTGACATTAGGTTAGCTCTTTTGGGTATCTTTCTCGCACCTATACAGGTGCCACCGGCTATAGATTGGCATCGTTGCTGGGCCATAGTGAACCTCAGATAAAAAGCTACTCATTTTCTACGTGTTTAGTATACACCGTTTTTTCCTTTACAGGTATTAAAAATAACACATTGCAGTTTCGGGCTACTTGGCACGAAAAAAGCTCTCTTTATTGAAAAAAGCTCTCTCTATTTAGGAGCGGTGGCGAAGAACCATCCTCCTCAGCACTCCTAACACATAGAGCGATAATGTCCCAGGCTCGGGTACGGCATTTGAGGGGGAGAGTTTTTTGTCGCCACTGCCGACACGTCCGCGAGGGCAAGAAGCGGGAGACCAAGCCATGAGTGGATATATTGTGAATGCAGAAAACACTGCTCTCCAACTGGAGAGCAGTGTGTCTTTTTAACGTCCCTTAATCGCTCCAAAAGTCATGCCTCGCAGCAGGTGGTTGCGCATCAGAAACGTGAAGATAGCGGCGGGGAGGAGAAACACCATGGCACGGGCGGCGACTTCGTTCCAAGGGATCGAGCCTCCCCCAATCACAGCGGTGATCGAGGGCGGCGCGGTGAGGGGCTCTAGGCCGGAGAGGAAGTAACCAAAGGCGTACTCGTTCCAGGCATTGAGGAAAACAAAGACGGCGGTGGTGGCCATGCCGGGGATGACCAGCGGCAGGACGGTTTTCTGCATCGCGCGCAAGCGGGAGTAGCGGTCGAGGAGCGCGGCCTCTTCGTACTCTGGCGGGACATCGTCGGTGAAGCCTTTCATTAGCCAGGTGGCAAAGGCAACCCCAACCGTGGTGTAGAGCAGACCAAGGCCAAAGAGTGTGTTGAGTAGCTTGATGCCCGTTTTCTGCTCAATGAGCTGGTACATCAGGTAGACCGGCACAAGAACCACAACCGGCGGGAGCATGCGGGTCGAGAGAATAAAGAAGAGCGCATCGCCCTTGGCCTTGATCTTAAAGCGCGAAAAAGTGTAGGCCGCCAGTGTCCCCATGAAGACTGCAATCACGGTGGAGATCACGCTCACCAGAAGGCTATTGCCCATCTGGCCCATGAACTTCTTGCCGTCTGCGGTCGTGAAGATCGCGGCGTAGTTCGCGCCGGTCGGGGTGAAGGCGAACTTGGGCGGCATGGCGTTGACATCGGTGTACTGCTTCAGCGACGTCGCGATCATCCAGCCCAGCGGGAAGAGATAGGCAAAGAGCGCAATGGCAATCCCGATGTTGGCGAGAATCGAGCGCACTTTTTTAGGGAGGTAGAACGTTCCTGCTATCAGCCCGCCCAGCACCGCAAGCCCCATCACAAAGAGCGCCCCCCCCGCCTTGAACGCGCCCCAGACCAGAAGAATTCCTAGCGAGGCAGGGGCCACTTTCTGGAGCCCAACCAGCCACGGTGTGTCCGGCGCAAAGAGCGGCGCAGCATCGAGTTTAGCCTCACCACGGACACGGGCCATCATCATCAGATACAGATTGGTCAGTCCGATAATCACCAGCAAAACGATGTAGGCCAGCGCACAGGCTTTGCCTGTGTTCCAGTTGCGGAGCGCCTCGCGGAAGACCTGGATGGAGACTGTTTCTACGGTTGCGCCGCGCTCGGTCATGATCCACGCTAGGTCGAACATCTTGAAGCTGTCGAGCGTGCGGAAGAGCAGCGCAATCAAGAGCAGCGGGGTGATGAAGGGCATCGTAATAAAGCGGAAGCGAAACCACTCGCTCGCCCGATCCACGCTCGCCGCTTCATAGAGCGTTTTCGGGACGCTTGCCAGGCCAGCCAGAGCAATCAGCATCACAAACGGAGCCCACTGCCATGTGTCCGCGATCACCACCGACCAGAGCGCGTGGTCTTTGTCGGTCCAGTTGATCGGCTTTTTCGGGTCCATCAGCCCCACCGAGCCCAGCAGCCAGTTGATCATCCCAAAGTTGGTGTCTAGCAGAAAGCGCCAGAACAGCCCCACTACCACTGAGCTGAGCATCATGGGAAGCAAGAAAAGCGTGGTGACAATCCCCTTGAGCTTGAAGCTACGGTTGAGCAAGATCGCCAGCCCAAAGCCCACCGCAAGCTGGAGCCCGACGGCAAGAAGCACAAAGGCCGCCGTGGTCGTAAACGACTGCCAGACCTGCTCCCGGCTCATCATCTCGGTGTAGTTGGCATTGCCAATCCACTCAGCGGGCTTGTTGGCGTTGGCTTTGAACCTGGTAAAGCTCAGGCCTAGCGACCAGAAAAGCGGGAAGATGTTCATCGCTACGAGCAATAAGATCGTGGGCAACAGAAACAAATTAGCAACAGCGCGGTCGGTGAGCGCTTTTTTCGGCGAGGCGGGTGTAGAAGAGTCGGTGTTCGGCACGGATCAGTATACCAAACATGAGGGTCATCTTTCTGCATTTCGTCCGTAGCTCAATTGTCTCTCGCGAGAGCATCGGCTTATCGGCAGGTAGAGGAAGCTCTTGGGCACGTATCTGTGGCCCAGATACCGTCACAGGAAGGTCTTTCCACAGACGGGTCGCCTCCTCAGAGTAAGTATGGGCGCTTTATAGGCTAGCACACGAAGCCCCTCAGCGGCAATCCGAGAGATTTCACGCCCTGTCACTGCCCCTCACCCGTGGCTTTTTTGTAGCAGGGCAAGAGTTCTCGGAGTGCGGGAATCGTGACAGAGAGATCCATCGGTGTAAAT
This sequence comes from Armatimonas sp., assembly GCF_964826245.1. Classification (NCBI taxonomy): domain Bacteria; kingdom Bacillati; phylum Armatimonadota; class Armatimonadia; order Armatimonadales; family Armatimonadaceae; genus Armatimonas; species Armatimonas sp. Next base: position 17,585 of record NZ_CBAYMC010000057.1, read on the forward strand.
TATACTTGCTTCTGACCCTTTGGCGTGATAAAATTTCTCCCGATAACTAGAAATAGTAGTAGCGATGACGAGGCCAGTAGCCTTGCTTTGGATTTTCAGAGAGCCGTCGGTTGGTGCGAGACGGTAGCCGAGCAAGTGTGAACCTCCCCTCCGAGCTGAGGTGGTGAAGCGGTGTTGTGAAAAATACCGTGTGTAGTCCCTCCGGGTGCGCCCGAGACAGCGCAGCGAGTGGTTGCACTCTTCCGACACTCCCCTACTTGTAGGGGCCAGGGGGGCGGGGCGACAATTCGGGTGGTACCGCGGGAGCGTGCTTCAGAGAAATCTCTATAAGCCGCCTCTCGTCCCGATCAAAACAGCACGACGGGGCGAGGGGCATTTTTGTTTTTTTGCCTCCGTCCATAAATTTAGAGTCTGCGGAAAGGACGAAAATTATGGCAAAGATCAAATCAACCGGCGCAAAGGCGGTTCTGGAGTGTATGCGACGTGAGGGCGTGACGATTATGTTCGGCTACCCTGGCGGGGCGGTGATTCCCTTCTACGACGAGCTCTACCACTGCGACTTCATTCACCATGTTCTGGTGCGCCACGAGCAAGGCGGTGGACACATGGCCGAGGGCTACGCCCACGCCACGGGCAAGGTCGGGGTGTGTCTGGGGACGAGCGGCCCGGGGGCGACCAATCTGGTGACTCCCCTGTGTGACGCGATGATGGACTCGATCCCCATTGTCGCCATCACGGGGCAAGTACGCACCGAAGTGATCGGCAAAGACGCGTTCCAAGAGGCCGATATCACCGGCATCACCATCCCTGTCACCAAGCACAACTGGCTGGTCAAAGACGCCAATGACCTGCCGCGCATCATGCACGAGGCATTCCACATCGCCCGCTCGGGCCGCCCCGGCCCCGTGCTAGTAGACATTCCCGTGGATGTCTTTCGCACCGTGATCGAGTACGACCCAGACGAGGCCCAGCAAGTGAGCCTGCGCTCTTTTAAGTCCGACTTTAAGGTGCACCCACTCTCGATCAAGCGTGCCGCCGAGCTGATCGCGGAGGCCAAGAAGCCCGTGCTCTACGTAGGAGGAGGCGCGAAAGCCGCCGGAGCCAACGAGGAGCTGATGGAGCTGACCAAGCGCACCAATATCCCCGTTACCACCACGCTCCATGGCCTCGGGACGTTCCCTGAGGACAGCCCGCTCTCGCTGGGAATGCTGGGAATGCACGGCACGGCCTACGCCAACTACGCCGTTCACAACTGCGACTTGCTCATCTCCGTCGGGGCGCGCTTTGATGACCGTGTGACAGGCAAAGTCAGTGCGTTCGCTCCCGATGCCAAAGTAATCCACATGGACATTGACCCCGGTGAGATCAACAAAGTCCGCCGCGCCGATGTCTCGATTGTCGGTGACTGTAAAGCCGCCCTCACCGAGCTGCTCAAGCTGGTACAAGACGCGGGGGACTTTTCGGCATGGCATGAAGAGATCGGCAAGTGGAAGGCGGAGTTTCCGCTCGAAGCGCCCGATGGCATCGAAGACGGTGAGATTCACGCAGAGTTTGCGATCCGAGAGCTCGCTCGCCTCACCGATCACAATGTCACGGTCGTCACCGATGTGGGCCAGCACCAGATGTGGGCCGCGCAGCACTTCGGCATGCGAAAGTCTCGGCAGTTTATTACGTCGGGGGGCCTGGGAACGATGGGCTTTGGCCTGCCCGCCGCCATTGGCGCGTCGTTTGCCTCCGATGGTAAAGAGCCGGTCTGGTGCATCTCGGGCGATGGCTCGATCCAGATGTGTTTTCAGGAGCTGATGGTCGCTAGCATCTACAAGCTGCCCGTCAAAGTGATGATCCTCAACAACCAGTACCTCGGGATGGTGCGCCAGTGGCAGGAGATGTTCTGGCAGAAGCACTACTCGTCGGTGAACTTGGAGCAGGCCCCGGACTTTGTGAAACTCGCCGAAGCCTACGGGATTCTCGGCCTGATCTGCGACAAGCCCGAGGAGCTAGAAGCCACGCTAAAGCGTGCCATGGAGCACAACGGCCCCGTGGTGATGGACATCCGCGTCACCAAAGAGAGCAATGTCTTCCCAATGATTCCGTCGGGCCAGACGATCAACGAGATGATGGTGCGCAAGCCCGAGCCCGCGCTCGCCCCGCCCAGCGTCTGCCACTTCGAGCCCAAGGACACCCGTGTTC
>NZ_CBAYMC010000058.1:0-19559 GCF_964826245.1 Armatimonas sp.
CTTGCGATCCAGAACTCGATATGTAGCCGAAAGTCTCGGTAGGTCTGTTTCGTGACGATATCTGCCGCCCCATAGACCCCTCCGGCAGCGGCAGGATCGTCGGTCTGTACGCACGTGCCACCGTCTATGGGATCTTGAACAATCGGCCACTTAATCGGCAGCGATGAGCGAAAGCGAGGCCCTTGCCAGTAGGTCCATTTCTCGTCGAGGGTCTTCCGTGTGCCGTCTAGGAGTATCTGAGCACCTGGGATAGGTTTTGCGCCCACCCCAAGCTCCCTGCGTTTTTTCGGGTACGGCGGCACCGTGCGCCCCTCGGCCTTGACGCGCTCCAGAAGCGCTTTAAGCTCCAGCACCCGGCTTGGTTGCTCGGCATAGCGGTTGACGCGCTCCGCAGGGTCGTCCTTGAGGTGAAATAGCTCGCCGGGCTGACCGTGTGGCGGGCTGGGGCGGAGTGAGTCGGGCTCGCCCTTGCCATTGTCGTTGCCGCTGGGGGCGTTGATAAAGACCCAGTCGCCCTGACGGATTGCAAACTTCCCGGAGGCGGCCTGATGTACGGTCGGGGTACTTCGGCGCATGCCCGGTTTGCCCTGAAGTGCGGGAAGCATATCCACGCTGTCTTCTGCGGCGTTTTCGGGAAGCTCGGCTCCCAGAACCCCAGCCAGAGTGGCCATCAAGTCCACGTGGCAGATCGTCTCCTTGCAGACCGATCCGGGTCGGATTTTCCCAGGCCAGCGGGCGAGAAACGGAACACGGTGACCGCCCTCCCACATATCGCGCTTCACCCCACGCAGTCCCCCTCGGCTATCGTGACCGAATGTCCCAATCCGCTCGTAGGCTCCGATTCCGACTTCTCCTGCCACCTCCGGGCCATTGTCCGAGGTGAAGATTACCAGCGTGTTTTTCTCTACCCCTAGCCGCTTGAGCGCTGCGAGCACATCCCCCACCACACCATCGGTCTGGGCCACAAAGTCTCCGTATGCCCCCGCTTTGGTCTTCCCTTGCCACTCTTTTGAGGGAACAATCGGGAAGTGGGGCGAGGTGAGCGGCAGATACAAAAAGAAAGGCTTTTCGGCGTCCTGGCTCGCCTTCTCCAGCCAGCTCACGGCGCGTTTTCCCACCTCAGGCAAGATATCCTCAAGCTTCCAGCCCTCGAGAATCGGGCCGGGACGGTTGATCTGGCCGTCTTTTTCGGTGTGTCGTGTGGGCACTCCCACGGTTCGGTCGTTCTCGATAAAGCAGTACGGCGGGAAGTTGGGCAAGTCCACGCCAAAATAGTCGTCAAAGCCTCGCTCAGTAGGCCCCTCCGCGATGCGCTTGGTGAGATCCACGTTGGTTGGCCCCGCGTTGACGCCTTTGGGTGGCGCACCGTCTTTGGTTATCCAGCCCCAGCCCAGATGCCACTTTCCAAAGCACGCTGTCGCGTAGCCATGCCCCCGCAGTAGCAGCGCCACGTTCAGGCGATCTCGCTCTAAAATAGACGGTCCCCAGGGAGCGACCACCCCATTCTTGAGAATCCCTCGCCACGCATAGCGCCCCGTGAGCATCGCATAGCGCGTGGGGGAGCACACCGAGGCGGGCGCGTGGGCATCCGTGGCACGCACGCCCTCGTGGGCAAGCCGATCCAGGTTCGGTGTCGGAATCTTCGAGGCCGCGTTGTAGCAGCTGAGATCTCCATAGCCAAGGTCATCCGCGAGAATCACGACAATATTGGGCCGAGTAGGCGATATTGCAAACATGCGAAAGGGTTCACCAAAATCGTGTACAATACCTGCATGCAGGCCACCGCAGAAACACGACAGCGGATGCTTCTAGCAGGAGTGGGGCTCCTCACGCCGATGGTGCTCCTTGCCGCCTTTGGCCTCTTCGACCGCTACGCCCCCCGCACACCCAGAGATCAGCTCAGCTCACGATTTGGCTCCGACTCGCCTACCCCCGAGATGCTCGACCGAATCCGTCGGGTGCAGCAGGAGCTTGTCGGGTATGCCAAGCAAGCAAACTGGCAGAAAGTGGCCCAACGCGCTGCTGACACCTGTGGCCAGAGCTGCTCTCCCTCTATCGCCACAATCCAGGCGGAGGCCTACTGGCACCTGGGGAAGCGCGAGCTGGCAGCGAAGCTCTGGAGCCCTCGCTACGACAGTGCCACGCCTGCAGGGCAGGCAGACATTCTCGCCCTCCAGGGAGATCTCAAGCGCTACACGACTTTTACTCAAGCGCTCCTTAGCGCCCCCGACGCTGAAAGTGATGGCAATCCCAACGACCGCGCCTGGGCACTGGTGCTCCTTCCTAGTGCCCTCAAAGACTACGCTCCCGCCGTGGCGCTGGGCGAGCGTGGAGTGCAGCTCACTCCCAAGATGCCTCCTGAGGGACGGGCCAATGCGCTCAATACCTTAGGGGTCGCGCTCTACCGCGCCGGGCGGTTCCGTGAGGCCATCACAGCTCTTGAGGAGAGCGAAGCGCTCCTCAAAGAGCCCATGAACACTGTCTTTTTAGCGCTTGCACACCACAAGCTCGGGGAGCGTGGGAAAGCCCGCCCCCTCGCCGACCGCTATTATAATTTCCTCCAAGCCTCGCTCGGTAAGGATTTGAGAAACCGCCCAGAGTATCTTCTCTTCGAAAAAGAGCTGAGGGTAGTCTTGCCTCCGCTCCAGAAAGCAACCACCCCGTGAAAGTAACCACCCTGTGACCCCTCCTCCCTCCGCCTCGGCTACCCCGTCGGCCCGTGCCTCGCTCTTGGTTTTAGGAACCGCTGCCTTTCTCGTGCAGGCCGATTCCCGTGTCATGGACCCGCTCCTCAAGCTTATCGCCGGTGACTTTCACACCACCAAAGAAGGCGCGACCATTGCACTAACGCTCTATGCGTTTGCCTACGGCCTCTTCCAGCTTTTCTACGGCCCCCTGGGCGATAGAGTAGGCAAGCTTAAGGTGATGGCAGGGGCACTGGCGCTTTTTTCTCTGGGAGAGGCGCTGGGGACACTCATGCCCTCTCTTCCCCTCTTCACCACTCTGCGCTTTCTCACTGGAATGGCCGCCGCCGCCGTGATCCCGCTCTCGCTGGGCTATATCGGCGATAAGTTTCCCTACCAGGAGCGCCAAGTCACTCTAGGACGGTTCATGAGCGCCTTGATGCTCGGGCAGATTCTGGGGAGCAGCCTGGGAGGAGTTTTCGGGGAGTTTTTAAGCTGGCAGGTGATCTACCGCCTCTTTGCGGGGGCCTCTCTGCTCATGGCCGTGATGCTCTGGCGAGAGAGCAGGCGCGTGCCTGAGGAGCCGCGCCCCGATCGGAAGTTCTCGTTTGCGCCTTATCTGACGCTCTGGGCCATGCCACAGGCTCGGATTGTTCTGGGAACGGCTTTTGTTGAGGGCTTCTTTATCTTTGGCGGCCTGCCGTTTCTAGGAGCCTCCCTCAAGGAGCGCTTTGGGCTTTCCTATCTCACCATCGGGCTCTTGCTGGCGTGCTTCGGTATCGGGGGGCTCATCTACAGCGCGAGCGTGAAAAAGCTCGTCCCCAAGATTGGCGAGCTGGGGACACTACTCTTGGGCGGCACGCTCTTGCTCGCGGGCTACTCGCTGATCGGGTGGCTTCCGGTCTGGTGGCTCTTCATTCCCGCCATCATTATCTTTGGCATGGGCTACTACACCATGCACGGCCCGCTCCAGACCCGCGCCACCGAGCTCTCTCCCACCATGCGCGGCACCGCCGTCTCGCTCTTTGCCTTCGCGTTCTTCTTGGGGCAAGCGGCAGGCCCTGCCGTGATGGGGCAGGTTCTCAAAAGCGGCGGCTATGGCATGGGCTTCTCCCTCGCGGGAGCCGGGCTGTTCGTGCTAGCTCTCGTGGCAAGAAAGCTCTTCCAGGCGCAAAAATAGGCGACCCTCCTCCCTTCGCTTCGCTCTTCCCTCCTCCCAATCCTGCGGAGGCAGGATTGGGGGAGGGAGTACGAATCTCCCCCTCTCTCCCCTTCCTCCCAGGATTGTGAGGAGGGGGCCGGGGGGGGAGGAGGGAAAACGGGAGGAGGGAAAACGGGAGGAGGGTACTCAGTGTGGGAAGACCATGTACATCTGATAACCGCTTGCCATCCCAAAGATGCCCCAGAGGGTCGGGATCACGTAGTCGCCTAAAATGAGCCCTAGAAAGAACGGCAAGAGCTTGCGGTAGCCCCCGATTCCGGCGTAGCGCAGCGTGATGGTCTTCAGCACCCACGCGATCAGAAACGGGCACCACATGTACTCCATCGTGTTGGTCATTCCCACCGCATAGCCCAGCGGGTGGAGGGGGAAGCCATTGAAGCGCTGCCGGAGCACCGAGATCGCGATTGCAATCAGAGCCCCCACGCCTGCGCCGAGGAGCCCCGGAATATCGGCGAGGGTGGGCGAGACTAAGAGAGAGACCGCCTGTCGTGCGGGAACCAAGGCTCCTCCCTGGAGGGCAGGGCGGACTTTTGCCGTCGCCGCGCCGTAGGTGTAGTAGATGTCTAAGTGCGCCCAGAACGCCGCCAGAGTCCCGATCACGGCGGCAAAGAGCAGCGGCTTGAGAAGCGCACGCGGGGCGAGCCCCCCGCCTTGCGCCATCTTCAGCGCCTCGGCAGAGTGTGGCATCGGGTTGTCGCGCATGTCGTTCATCCAGTTGGTGTAGCCAATCAGGAGGACGGCTTGCTTGCCCGAGAGATGGTTCTGCCCAAAGACATCCGCCACAAACTGCCCATTGCCCCACATCGGAGCCCATGCCCAGCCCGCGCCCGCCTCACTCACCACCCGTGCCAGCGTGATCGCGCAGCACGTGTAGATCAGAACATAGGTCAGTGCCTGCCAGAAGCTCGCCCCGGCTACCGTCAAGAAGAGCGTCAAAAAGAGCAAGCCCCCCCCGCCGCCCAAAAGCGCCATGCGTGGTGTCATGAGCTCCTCGTGCGTATCGGCAGCGGGCTTCTCCAGCGCCTCAAGAGCTTTCTTCAGCGCCTTGCGGGCCATCCAGAGCGAGAACAGCGCAATCCCGACAAAAGCTCCGAGGCCCTGCTCTCTCACATAGGGCATCCGGTTGGTCGGGCCGCTCCCACCGCTCTCGGAGAGCCCTAGCCACGCGCTCCCGATCACCAGTGCCTTCTGCACCAGATACATACTCCAGCACGAGAAGCTAACTTCCAGAGAGAGCAGATACGCGATTCCAATAATCGAGGGATAGAACGCCAGCGTGAAGCGTCCCATGGTGCTCAACGGTCGCTGGGTAAAAAGCGGCCCGAGCTCGTTGATGCCCATCCCCGGTTTCAGGGGAATGCTCGGCACCGAGGGGTAAAGAAAGTTGATATAGTTCACACTCTCCAAGAGCCCTGCAACCACCACGCCCGCCCAGAATAGTGGATTCTTAAAGATGGGGGCGCGCCCCCCGTTCTCCGTGATCTCCAGCGGGAGGAGCACCAGCGGAAAGGTCAGGCGCTCCTCCTCAATCCACTGCTTACGAAACAGAGACATCGCGCAGAGTAGTGTCCAGAACACGGTGATAATAAAGGCGCTCCACGCCAGCACCGGAGCTGCCCAGCCCTTAAGGTTCGCCACCGTCCAGAGAGTCGTGTTGCCCCGAAAAAAGCCACTCAGCACCTCGGGGTCGCGCGGAGCGAGCCACTCCGGGATATTGGGCCAGATATAGTCCTTGAACTTACTGCCCCCCGTGGCGTAGTCGGAGTAGAACGGGGCGGGAATCTGGTTGATGAGGATCTGCACAAAGCCATAGCCTGCCGCGCAAGTTCCCACGCAGAGCATTCCATAGAGCGTGATCAGCTCCTTCTGGTTCAGTGCCCACTTCTTCGCAAACTTCAAGAAAAACAGATTCAGGCAGACGAGCGCAAAGAGCATCACCAGCGGGCCGCGCTGAAGCGCCGTCTGTGTCCAGAGAAGTGCCTGGGTTACCACATAGGCATAGGTGCCGAAGTAGGCATTGGCCAGTAACAACAAGGTTCCGAGACCATAAAGCACTGTCTTTCGCATGGGGTACCATTGTAGCGGAAAAAACACCATGCAACTAACTTTTCGGGAGCTGGCTGAAGATGAAGTGGAAGGCTGCGCACGCTGGCTAACCCTATCAGAGCCATGGATCACACTGGGGTTTGATCAGGCCAAGAGCGAGTGGGCACTCCGACGTGGAGGGCTAGAAAAATGGGTAGCGGCAGACACGGAGAATACGCCCGTCGGGATTGCGCTCCTGAACTTTGGCGGGCCTTTTATCGGCTATCTTCAGATTCTGTGCGTTGCGCCTGAGCAGCGGGGTAAGGGAGTCGGGAGCGCGCTCCTTGACTTTGTCGAGGAGCGCGTCTTCTCCCGCCACCCCAATCTCTTTCTGTGCGTCTCTGATTTCAATGACGGTGCCCAGAGGCTCTACCAGCAGCGCGGCTTTGAGCAAGTTGGGCGGTTGGAAAACTTTCTGGTCGCAGGCCACGCGGAGCTTCTTCTGCGCAAGACGCGTGGCCCGATCTTTGGCCGCTAGAGCGGACGAACCCAGATATTGCGGAAGCGTGTGGGGTTGCCGTGGTCTTGCAGCTGGAGCGGCGCGGGGCCGTGTGGGGTGTACTTATTGACATCCTTGTGCGCCACAGGCCAGAGAATCTCGCGGTGGTTGTGCAGCAGAATGCCATTTTGGATCACCGTCACATACGCAGGACTCTCTAGCTTGCCATCAGCAGCAAACTTAGGCGCGGTGAAGAGAATATCGTAGGCTTGCCACTCACCAGGCTTGCGGCACGCATTCACCAGCGGCGGGTTCTGCCCATAGACTGCACCACACTGCCCATCGGCATAGGTCTCACTGTTGTACGAATCGAGCACTTGGATCTCGTAGCGTCCCTGGATAATCACGCCTGAGTTGCCCCGGCCCTGACCATTGCCCTTCACCTCAGCAGGCGTGGCAAACTCCAGATGAAGCTGCATGTCCCCAAATTTTTGTTTTGTCTCGTTGCTCCCAAGGCCCTTGGTAACCTCCATCGCCCCGTCAACAATCTTCCAGGGACGAGTCCAAGCATCGGTACTCTTACCATCGAAGAGCACAACAGCATCGGCAGGAGGCGGCGTAAACGGCCCCGCCGCAGGAGGCGTCACCACAGCAGGTCGGGGGCGGAACTTATCGTGGACGCGCCATTTCCCCCCGGGCAAAAACGGCGTATCGGTAAAACCATCTTGAAAAAATCGCATGCCTACAGTGTAACCAATAAAAGGTTTAAGAACAAGATAGTCATGGTAGAATATTTCAAAATGGCATCCCCCCCTCAAGTCGCCCCCGGTGGCAAGCTACGTCTTCCTCTGGTGGAAAGCAACCGCTCCACGGGTGGAGCCTTTCAGATCTGGCAAGGGGAGGAGCTTCTCTATCAAGGCTCACAGTATGGCAATGTCGTGCCTGAACCTGCGCCGGATGTCTGGCGTCCCATTGGCCTCCTACAACGACAAGGGGCAAGTTACTCCATCTTCCTCTACATTCCTACCACAGCTCTCCCCGGTGCGTACGAGCTACGGATCGCCACGACTGTCGGCTCCCGCAGCGGCCCGTTTGTGGTAGGCTAGTCTTCCCAGCGGAAGCGGGCTAGGGCAAACCCCGCGAAGGCGATGGCAAACCCTAAGACGATTCCCAGCGACGGGAGCACTTCGACAAGTCCTAAGCCACGCCAGGTCACTAAATCAAAACCATCTACCGCCCAGCGCGTCGGGAGAAGCTGTGAGAGGGGCTGTATCCAAGCGGGCATCATGAATGTCGGAATCCACGCTCCCCCAAGGAAGCTCATGGTTAGCACGGCGGGAACGGCGAACGCACGACACTGCCCTTCGGTGCGCCCCAGTGCGGCGATGAGCATCCCAAAGGCGGCCACCATCAGCGACGAAGCCACGGCGAGCAAGACAAAACCAGTCACACTGCCGTTCACTCGAATCCCGTAGAGCACCGCACCAAACGCCAAGACGGCAGAGAGCACGACAAGCCCGATAATCGCCGATGAGATCCAGCGGCTACCTAGAATGAGGAGGCGAGAGAGAGGCGCAGCCCGCAGGCGCTTCCAGAGCCCGAGCCGTCGGTCGCGCACCATGCCAATGGCAAAGTCTATGGCGAAGAAGAGAAGGCCCTGGACGCCCATCCCAATAAAAACATGGGTTGCGCCTGCCTTGCCACCACTCGCATCTTTAGGCTCGTTGGCACTCTTAGCGACCACAGCCTCGCTCTCCATCTCACAGGGACTTGACATTCCCATCCCCGAGTTGGCTGTCTGCGTCCCCTGGCTGCCCTGCCACTTCTGGACACTGCGTAGCAGATCTATAAGTGCGGCTTTCTCTTTGGGGTCGCGGCTGGTGTCGGACTCAGCCATTTCCAGCGCATCGCCAATACTGTTATTGGAGCCAGAGAATGCCTCTTTGCTAACGACTTGCATCACTTGCTGGGTCATCAGGCCCTGTGCCATCTGCAAATCGGCAGTATGCGCTGGGTCGTAGAGAAAAGTCAGCTTTGGACGCGGCGCGATCGGGTTGAACATAGCGCTTGAGGATTGCATGCCAAAGTCTTTGGGAATCACGAGGGCGACAGAGACTTTGCCTTTCCCGACGGCTTCTCGCGCCTGGGCTTCACTCGCCGCAGAGACTTTAAAGCTCTCATCGGTCTTAAGGCCCGCGATAATTTTTTGCGCGACAGGGCTCTGGTCGTTGTCAGCAACCAAGACGGCAATAGTGGCTTTCTTGCCACTGCCGCCTCCGCCAAAGATCATGGCAAAGAACGATGCCAGCATGATCGGGACAAAGATCGTGGCGATCATGGCCCGCTTATCGGAGAAAAAGAGGCGCAGGTCGTTGCCGACCAGAGTACGAAAAACCCGATTCATGCGTCGCGCAGGCTCCTTCCGGTTAGGTGCAGAAAAACAGACTCCAGCCCACCGCGCTCCGTGGCCTCTTGCCAGCTTAGCCCGTGGGATTTCAGTAGCTCTAAGAGCGCCTCGTCGGCCTCCAAAGTAATCGCACGTTTCTGCGCTGTCGGCAGCAGCTCACGAAGCTCGGCCTGCGTCCCTTCAGCGACAATCTGTCCCTGATCCATGATCGCAATTCTTTCGCAGAGGCGCTCGACCTCTTCCATGTAGTGTGTGGTGTAGAGCAGGGTAATTCCCTCCGTCGCGAGCTTCTCCAGCGCCTCAAAGATGGCATTGCGGCTCTGCGGGTCTACACCAACCGTGGGCTCATCGAGCACCAATAGCTCCGGCTCATGAAGAAGCGCGGCGGCTAGGTTCAAGCGGCGCTTCATCCCGCCCGAGTAGGCTCGCACCCGGCTCCTCGCCCGATCCGTCAGCCCCGCCACCTCCAGGCCATACGCCACGCGCTCGGTGAGCTTTGCGCTGCCCAGGCCATAGACCGCCCCAAAGAAGCGCAGGTTCTCCGCCGCCGTGAGATCTTCGTAGAGCGCCAGCTCTTGCGGCACGTAGCCAATCTTGCGCTTGAGCGGGTCACACTCACCAGAAAGAGGCTCCCCATTAAAGAGAATCTCGCCGCTATCGGGCTTGAGGGCACCGACCAGCATCGAGATCGTCGTGGTCTTGCCTGCGCCATTGGGACCGAGCAGCCCAAAACGCTCCCCGCGCTTTACGCACAGCGAGAGCCGGTCGACTGCGACCCGCTCGCCGTAGCGCTTGGTCAGGTTCTTAAGTTCGAGCATCGTACCACCAAGAACACTCAGCGAGGCGATTTGGTTGCAAAAATACCTATTTTATGGGAGCAGACAGAAGTTGCAAAGGCTCCACAGCAGGAACTCCATCAAGCTCCAGTACAATTACGGGGAGGAGCTGACCTTTGAGTGCCTCGGGGAGCGTGAGCGTGACACCTTCCGGGCGACCAACGGCAATCACGGGAATACGCTCTTTGCCCAGTGTAAGCGAGCCTGTGCGGTTGCCGCGCGAGTCCACGGTGAGCATGCTAGACTTCGTATAGCCTGCCAGTGTCCGTGCGCCCTTGAGCTTGGTCTTGAGTCCGGGCAGGGTAATTTGTGCCTGAGTGGTATCAAAAACATGTAGGTAGAGCTTGTTGCCCTTGCGCGTCACACGGCCCCAGGGGAGCGGCTTGGGAAACGGGCTGGCCTGCGTGCCGTAGATCGCCTCACCGTGTGCCTTGAGCCACTTGCCCATCATATTAAGGCGCTCGACAATTGGCTGCGGAAACGTGCCCTCCGGCGTTGGGCCGACATTGAGTAGATAGTTGCCGCCTTTGCTGGCGCAGTCAATGAGATTTTTGAGAAGCGTCTCCGTGGACTTCCAGTTCGTGTCCTTGCTCTTAAAACCCCAGGTGTCGTTGAGGGTCATGCACGACTCCCAGTCCACGCCCTCACCAAAGCCATTGGCGGGAATCTCTTGCTCAGGCGTACCGTAGTCACCCGCAAAGTCCCCCTTGGTCATCCCGGCCATGCCCTGGCGGCCTTTATCCACGCGGTTATTGACAATAATACTGGGCTGGAGCGAGCGCACAAACTTATACAAGTCCTCGCCCTTGTCGTGGGTCCAGGTGCCTTCCCACTCCCCGTCGAACCAGGCGATTCCAATCGGGCCGTAGTTGGTAAGAAGCTCCTTGAGCTGGCCCTTCATGTACTCGATGTAGCGACCAAAATTCGCCTCAGCCGTCGGGCGCTTATCCCAGCCACGGCGTGGGAGATAGTCGGGGTGGTGCCAGTCCATGATCGAGTGATAAAAACACAGCTTGATTTTCTGCTTCTGGCACTCTTGCGCCAATTCTTTCAAAATATCGCGCTTGAACGGTGTCCCCATCACGTCCCAGTCGGTGAGCTTACTATCCCATAAACAAAATCCATCGTGGTGCTTGCTGGTGATGACGATATAGCGCATCCCCGCGTTTTTTGCTGTGGTCACCCACTCTTTGGCGCTGAACTTCACGGGATTGAACTGTGACTGAAGCGGCTCGTAGTCAGCGACCGTGAGCTGTGCGGAGTTAAAAATCCACTCCCCGACCCCGCCAATATCGCGCCCCTTCCAGACCCCGCCCGGCACGGCGTAGAGGCCCCAGTGAATAAACATCCCAAAGCGTGCTTCGCGGAACCAGGCCATTCGTCGCTCGCGGTCCGCGTCTAAATGTGTGCGTTTCATGAGGGTATTTTACCTGACCGCCCCCCTAGCCCCCGTCCGACGGGGGTTAGGGGGGAGGAGCTGCACCAAGCCGGGTGGGAGCTTGAACTCGACATCTTCTTCGAGCACGATAAACTCCTCGACACTTGTCGCGCCACGGGCCTTGAGCGCTTCGACAACACCTTGAAAAACATCCTCGGGGGCAGACGCGCCGGAGGTCACGCCGACGGTCTGTGCGCCGTCGAGCATGGCGTCGGTGAGGAAGCTGGCATCGTCGATGAGAAAGGCGCGGGCTCCGTGTGCTTCGGCGACCTGGCGCAGGCTGCGGGAGTTGGACGAGGTCTGCGAGCCGATCACCAGGATCGTATCGGCTTTCTGGGCGAGCACTTTCACGGCGTCTTGGCGGTTCTGAGTGGCGTAGCAGATGTCCGATGATGGCGGGTTCTCCATCCGGGGAAAGCGTGCCTTGAGCGCGTCCACAATGCCGCGCGTCTCATCAATCGAGAGGGTTGTCTGCGTCAGATAGATCAGCTTTTCGTCGGGCGGCTCGGGCAGACTCGCCACCTCGTGCTCCTCACAGACTAAGATCAGCTTTCCCGGTGCCTCGCCCATCGTGCCTTCGGTCTCGACATGGCCCCGGTGCCCGATGAAGAATATCCCGTAGCCACGCTTGAGAAACTTATGGACTTCTAGGTGGATCTTGGTGACCAGCGGGCAGGTGCCGTCTATCACATTGAGCTGCCGCTCTTTTGCTTCTTCGCGAATGGCGGGCGAGACGCCATGGGCCGAGAAGATCAGGTTACTGCCCTCCGGGACATCGCTCAGGAAGTCGGTGAAGACTACGCCGCGCTTCCGTAGCCGTGCCACGACATGCTCGTTGTGGATGATCTCATGTCGCACGTAGAGAGGTGCGCCATAGACCTCCAGCGCCACTTCCACAATCTCAATCGCCCGATCCACTCCCGCACAGAAGCCGCGCGGACCCGCCAGAAGAACGTTCATCAAGGATTATTGTATCGCCTGAAGTGGGAAGCGATAAAGACGTGGCATGTCTTCTAAAAGCAGGCTGCGCTGGTCAAGCTGCGCGACCGTCTCATAGTCAATTACTTTCGGAGGTCGTGTCAGGCGAGTGAGCGGGAGGCCATGCACGCTTGCCCAGCGCTCGACGGGCGAGCTGCGCTCCCAGAGCCGCTTCTTTGCTAGCGCCCCGTACTCCGCCGCGCCTGCACTCTCATAGCGTGTCCACGACCAGCCAGCGGGCATCTCTTGCAGATGAAAGACATCCGACGAGAACGCCAACGCGAGGCGTGGAGCGACACTCGCCAGACCCGCGACAGGGAGCGCCCGCCACTGCCACGGCCCAACCGCATCGGAGATCAGAAGCTCCGCAGGAAGCGGCTCGTCACGCCGCGCTAAGCGCTCCAGAAAACGCAAAACGGCACCAGGTGAGGCGCTACGCACAAAAAAAGCCTCTTGCACAAGGCGTAGTGTACCCTTTCGGGAACCGTAGCGCCTCAGATAACGTACTGTTAATCAAGTTAGGGCAGACAGTGGAGAGAAACGTCCCTGAGCCCGATAATCCCTGCGTGGTATACTACCCGTACTGTTGGCGGGGTTGCTGAGGCGCTTTGAGCGTCCCCGTGCCCCGAGGAGGCTTTCCGTTTGAACCGTATTTTACGACTGGGGTTGCTAGTCGTTTCCGTGATCGCCGTGGGTTTCTTCTTATTCAGAGGATCACTCTCGCGCACGTCTTTCCCCTGGTTTAACGCGCCACAGCAGCTTGAGTACAGCGAGTTCCTGGAAAAAGTTAACTCAGGTAAGATCATTGCTTCTGGGAAGTTTCATAAAGGCACCTTCACGGGTAAGTACCACTCCAATGCCCCAGGTGCCGTCAGTAACAAGCTCGACTTCCAAGTCGCGCTCCCCCCGGACCAACCGGAGCGTAGCCGTCTTACCAAACTCCTGAGCGAAAAAGGAGTGGCATTTGGCTGGGAGCCGGAAGGCCCGATGGACTACGTCCTCGCCTCACTCCTGCCCGTTTTAGCGCTGGTGCTCGGAGCGGGCGTGATCTACATGATCTTCAGCCGCGCGGCCCAAAATGGCAACAACCAGGCGATGAACTTCACCAAGGCGCGCCACCGCCGTCCTAGTGAGAACGTGCCCAAGGTCACGTTCGACGATGTCGCGGGTGTGGAAGAGGCCAAGCAAGAGCTCCAGGAGATCGTGGATTTTCTGAAGAACGCCCGCCGCTTCCAAGCGCTCGGCGCTAAGATTCCGAAGGGAGTTCTGCTACTGGGCCCTCCCGGCTCAGGTAAGACCCTGCTGGCCCGTGCGATTGCGGGTGAGGCACAAGTTCCCTTCTTCCATATCTCAGGCTCGGACTTTGTGGAGATGTTTGTCGGGGTGGGTGCAAGCCGCGTCCGCGATCTCTTCGACACGGCTCGCCAGAACCGCCCGGCGCTTGTCTTTATTGATGAGATTGATGCTGTCGGTCGCCAGCGTGGCGCAGGCTGGGGCGGTGGCCACGACGAGCGTGAGCAGACCCTCAATCAGCTCTTGGTCGAGATGGATGGCTTCGATCCGAACTCGGGTGTGATCTTGATCGCTGCCACCAACCGCCCCGATGTGCTCGATCCCGCTCTACTTCGTCCAGGACGTTTTGACCGTCGCGTGGTGGTGGATGCTCCCGATGCCAAGGGCCGCGAGGCGATTCTTGGGGTTCATACCCGTGGCAAGCCCATGGACGACGACGTGAACCTGGAGAGTATCTCCAAGCGCACACCGGGTTTTGCGGGTGCCGAGCTGGCCAACCTGGTCAACGAGGCCGCGATTCTGGCGGCTCGTCGCGAGAAAACCAAGATCGGGATGTCCGAGTTTGAAGAGGCGATTGACCGCGAGATGATGGGGCCCGCACGCAAAAACCGCCTGATGACCGCAGTCGCCAAGCGCCGTACGGCGGTTCATGAGGCAGGTCATGCCCTCATCGCCGAGCTTCTGGAGCATGCCAACCCCCTGCACAAAGTGACGATCCTGCCGCGTGGTCGGGCACTGGGCGTGACGATTACTCTCCCTACAGAGGATCGCTACAACCAGACCAAGGCCGAGATGGAAGACATGATCGCCATGGCACTAGGCGGGCGAATCGCGGAGATTTTAGCCTATGGTCAGGAAGGCGGCCTCGATACGGGGGCTTCCAACGACCTAGGGCAGGTCACCGAGATTGCACGGGCGATGGTCTGTGAGTTCGGGATGAGTGAGCGCCTAGGCAACCGTCGCATCGGCAAGCGCCATGGCAATGGCTTCCTGGGTGGCAGCGGAGGAATGGAAGAGCGGGACTACTCGGATGAAGTCGCCAAGATCGTGGACGAAGACATTCAGAATATCATTGACCGCAACTACCAGCGTGCCGAAGATATTCTCCGCACCAACCGGGTTGTCCTAGACCGCCTGACGGATGCCCTGATCGAGCGTGAGACACTGGATCGCGACGAGTTCCTGGCTCTGATTCAGGATGCCATCGCGCCCAGTATCGGAGGACGGAAGCCTGAGCCACCGAGCAAGCCGCAGGAGCCACCTGCACCACCTGCTCCCTCGGAGCCCAGCGAGCCAGCGGCAACACGGCCCAGTAGCCCACGTCCCACGCGCCTCGAACCAGGCATCGCGTAAAAAAGAAATCGTACCGCCGGGCGAAAACCTTCGCCCGGCGGTATTATTTTGTCTGGCATGAACGAAGACCGCGTCCCCACCAACTATAAACTCATCCGGCTTGTCCGCACTCAGAGCAGCGAGGTCTATCTCATCTGGGACGATGACCGACGCATTGGGCAGATTGACCTGCACTATGCCCATGACACCATCCACGGCACCTTGATTCTGGAAGCAGATCTCCCGGTGGAGCAAGAAGAAGGGCTGATCGCGCAGATTGACGATGACATTGCGCAGTCCTATCTGCCTAACTTCGACCGTGAGGACTTTCTTATCACCGTCTTCCGGGGCGAGGAGATCAGCCACTACACCGATACCTCAGGGGCAGCCGACGACGAGCCCTTCGACGATGACGACGACTAACCTCTCGCTTGAGACGCTCGCCCAGCGGGCCTTTGCGTTTTTCTGGCAGGAGACAAATCCTCAGACGGGCCTGACGAAAGACCGGGCAAAAAATATCGGGAAGGCTGATGACTATACAGTCGCCTCCGTGGCCGCCACAGGCTACGCACTTGCCGCACTCCCCATCGCGGCAAGCCGTGGCTGGATCAAGAAAGCTGAGGCGCAGAAACGTGCCCTCCTTACCCTGCATTTTCTGAGCAGTCAGCTCTCCCACGAACATGGCTTTTTCTACCACTTTATAGACTGGCGCGATGGCAAGCGGGTCTGGAGCTGCGAGCTCTCATCCATTGACTCCGCGCTGCTCTTTTTGGGAGCCCTGGCCGCTGGGCGCTATTTCAAAGGGGAGTGTGCCAAGCTCGCCGATGCTCTCGTGGCCCGCGCCGACTGGCGCTGGATCCAAAACGGGGGCAAAAATCTTGCCCCCAGCATGGGCTGGAAGCCGGAGTCGGGCTTTTTAGAGGCGCGCTGGAGTGGCTACACGGAGGCAAGCTACCTCTATCTCTTGGCACTGGGTACGCCAACCCACCCTTTGCCACAAGCCTCGTGGGATGCGCTGAGCTTCACCGAGAACCCCGCCGTGCCGATCTTCTGGGCGCAGATGACGCCCGGCTATGTGAACTTGAAGGGGCAAAGAGACCGTCAGGGCCGCGACTGGTGGGCACTCTTCCAGCGCTCCCATGAGCACCATGTCGCCTTCTGCGCAAAGAACGCCGAGAGGTTCGTGACCTACCGTGAGGGGATCTGGGGAATCAATGCCTGTGATCAGCCACCACCCGTTGGCTACGGTGCGCAATCTCCACGCGAGGGCGAGCATGATGGCACGGTGGCTCCCACCGCAGCGATGGCGGGAGTTCTCTTTGTCCCAGAGCAAGCAAAACAAGCTCTGGTGGCGCTTCAGAAGCGCTTTGGAGCAAAAATTACGGGGCGCTACGGACTCTCCAATGCCCTCAACGCCGATAAAAACTGGTTCGACCAAGATGTCATCGGGATTGACCTGGGCATGGCGCTCCTTGCCTGGGAAAACTCAAAAACCGGCCTGCTCTGGAAACTGGTTGGAGAGCATCCGTATCTCAGGCGTGGCCTGACAGCTGCGGGTTTTAAACCGGAGCCTCGGCCCCGAGAGCTGTGACTGTAGCCTGGTGTTGGACTCCCTGAAGAAGCGTGGGGTCGTAGGGAAGCGGCAAGAGAGTGGCTTTGGCCGCGAGTACATGGGCCACGGCATCGTCGAGGCGGGTGGCAGGTAGCTCCCCCGAGCGAGCGGCGGCAAGAAGCAACGCATAGGTCTCGCGCTGGCGCTCTAATGTGTGGCAGACCAGCACCATATCGGCTCCCGCTTTCACAGCAGCGAGCGCGGCCTGGGCGGTTCCCCAGCGCTCGGCGACGGCTTTCATCTCCAGGCAGTCCGTGACGATCAAGCCATCAAAACCAAGCTGTCCTCGAAGTAGCTCCGTGAGGATCGTCGGGCTCATCGTGGCGGGCAGCTCAGCATCTAAGTCGGGGAAGAGAATGTGGGCCGTCATCACCGCAGGCACTCCCGCCGCGATTCCCGCTTGAAAGGGAACCAGCTCGCGCACTCTCATCGTGTCGAGGGAGTGCGACAGGGTTGGGAGGGCAAAATGCGAGTCGGTGGCGGTATCTCCATGGCCGGGAAAGTGCTTCAGGCAGGCAAGTATCCCCGCTGCTGCGTAGCCCCGCACCTGAGCCTCAACCATAGGAACCACGTCATTAACGGTCGAACCGAAGCTCCGATCTCCGATCACCGGATTCGCAGGGTTAGAGTTAATGTCGGCGACAGGCGCAAAGTTGGCACTCACCCCGACCGTGCGTAGCTCTAGGCCCGTCTGATAAGCCGCAGCATAGGCGGCCTCTGTGCTCTTAAAGTCAGCGGCGGCGGGCTGACGGCTAAACGGAGCGGTCCCAAAGCGAGCAACACGCCCGCCTTCTTGATCCGTGCCAACTAAGAGGGGAACTCTCGCCAGGCTCTGAAGCGCATCCAGCATCTCTCGTACCGCAGCAGCATCTATATCGGGTGCGGGTTTCTGGCGAGTATCGTGGAGATTACGTCCCATCACGATCATACCGCCTGCATGGAGCTCCTGCACACAGGTGCGAGCCTGCTCATCCAGCGTCGTGCAGCCGTGCCAGCCAAAACAGCAGAGCTGCCCGATTTTTTCTTCGAGGGTCATGTGGCAAGCTCCGCAGAGCGCTCCGTGGCGGCGCGGACAGCTTCCATCACGATTCCCCGAAACGCAGCACTCTCCAGCACGGCGATTCCTGCCATTGTCGTTCCTGCCGGTGTCGTGACAGCATCTTTAAGCTCCATTGGGTGCTGACCGGTTTCTAGCGCCATGCGTCCCGCGCCGATCAGTGTCTGGGCGGCAAGCTGGCGCGCGGCAGGGCGTGGCAGGCCCATCCGAACGCCCCCATCGGTGAGGGCTTCTAGAAATAAATAGACAAAGGCAACCCCTGAGGCGGCGACCCCCACGACGGCGTCCATCTGGCTCTCCGCCACTTCGAGACAGAGTCCTAGCGCGGAGAAGAGGCGCGAAACCGTGGCCACATGGGAGTCTGTTGCAGACTTACCGCGACAGAGTGCCGACGCTGATGCACTGATCTGCGCCGGGGTATTGGGCAGGACACGAAGAACCGGCTGGCCCTCAGAAAGAACGGCCTCCAGCGTGCTCGTAGGAACTCCCGCCGCAACGGAGATGATGAGGCACTCCGGTGTCAGCGCCTCACGCACTTCGGTGAGAACCGAGACGAGCTGGTAGGGCTTGACGGCGAGCAAGAGCACCTCGGCTCCTACCACCGTCTCACGATTGGTGGGCATCACCCGTGCACCTAGCTCCGCTGCCAGCGCTACGCCCGAGAACCTCCCCGGCAGAGTAAGCTCTGCCGGGAGGAGCTGCCCCGAGGTCACCCAGCCACGCAGAATCGCGCTACCGAGCTTTCCCGTCCCAATCGCCGCGAGCCTCACCTAGAGCCGATCAAAGAAGGGCTTGGGCTGCTCGCCGGGCTTATCGGCGTGGATCATGACATTGGCTGGGGTGAACAAGTACGCCCCTTCCGCAATCTTCTCCACATAGCCATCTAATGCATACGTCACGCCATTGAGAAAGTCAATCAGCCGCTCTGCGACTTCGGGCGGGGTCTTCTCCAGGTTCAGGATCTGTGGCTCACCCTGCTTGAGGCGATCCGCTGCCTTCTGAACATCGGCAAACGACGACGCGGGCATGATATTGATCGAGCCATCGCGGACGCTGGAGAGTCGGTAGGTGGTGTTACGGGTGGTCATAGTGGCAGTAGCCGGCGCAGTGACAACCGTGGTCGGGGGAACCGATCGTGAGCTGCGCCGCGATATAGGCTCAGGATCGTCGAAACCATCCTCTTCTTCCAGCTCACTCGCGGGGGCTCGTAGCCCAAAGAGGGTCTTTAGCCGGTCTTTAAAGCTGCTCCCCACCGGCTCTTCTTGCTCGTCCTCACGCTCATAGGCGTTGTACATTGTTCCTCGCTCCTCACAAACTTTGTTATTTAATAAAACTAATTCCGTGGTGGTCTCTCACCAAAAAGGGCCGTCCCAATCCGCACCAGTGTTGCCCCTTCCGCAATCGCCGCCTCAAAATCTCCCGACATTCCCATAGAAAGCACCTGCCGATTCTCACCCGGAAGTGCCTCAAAAAGATCTCGTAGACGAGAAAAATGGGGACGCGCCCCCTCGGCATTTTCACACAGAGGAGCCATTCCCATCAGTCCCTTCAGTCGTAGGCAGGGCAGAGCCGCTACCTGCTCACAGAGTGCCTGTGTCTCTGATTCTGCCACCCCTGCACGGATCGCACTTCCCGTGAGGTTGACTTCTACCAGCACCGACAGCTCTTTTTGGTTTCTCTCTGCCTCAAGCGAAAGCGCCTGCGCCAGCGAGAGCCGGTCTACGGTCTGCACGGTATCGAAAAGCGATACGGCAAGCCGCGCCTTATTGGACTGCAGTCCCCCAATCAAGTGCCAGCGGAGCCCGACAAGATCCTCCAGTGCAGCACGCTTCTCACGAGCCTCCTGAACATAGTTCTCCCCAAACTCACGCACGCCTGCTTCCCATGCCGCACGCACAGCCTCCGCAGGGTGACGCTTACTAACACCGACCAATGTGATCTCTTCTGGCGACCGACCCGCACGACCTGCCGCCACCGCGATTCGCTCGCGGACGCTTAAAATATGCTCAATGATGGTTATCTGCACTCCGTATGCGGGGCATTATAACCCCGTGTGTTAGTAACTGTCAATGGCGTTTGAACTTACACCGTAAAAATAACAAAAAGAACTATTGTTTGTCAATAGCTTTACGGTATCATGCAAGGATGCAACGTCTCCTGGCAAAACCTTCCCCCC
>NZ_CBAYMC010000059.1:0-19500 GCF_964826245.1 Armatimonas sp.
GAGGTGCAGCCCGATTTTGTGGTAGATGTGACTATCCCTGAGGCCCACCACGAAGTGACTCTCACGGCACTAGCCCACGGGATTCCCGTGATCGGTGAAAAGCCGATGGCGCACTCGATGGAGGCCGCTCGGGCAATGGTCGCGGCAAGCGATAAATCCGGCAAGCTCTACATGGTCAGCCAGTCGCGGCGCTACGACAACCGGATTCTGGCCTACCGTCGGCTGATCGAGAAGACCTGCGGCTCGCTGGGGATTCTGAACGCAGACTTCGCTATCGGGGCGCACTTTGGGGGCTTTCGTGATGAGATGGATCATGTCTTGCTTCTGGACATGGCGATTCACTCGTTTGACCAGGCACGCTATCTCTCGGGGGCGGACCCCGTGTCCGTCTATGCGGAAGAGTTCAACCCAGCATGGTCCTGGTACAAAGGCGCCGCATCGGCCATTTGTCTCTTTGAGATGGCAAATGGTCTACGTTTCACCTATAGGGGCTCGTGGTGCGCGGAGGGTCTGCACACAAGCTGGGAGTGTGAGTGGCGTGCGACCGGCGATGCGGGCACCGCACTCTGGGATGGCAATGACATCCTGAAAGGGGCTAAAGTAGTCGGTACAGAAGGCTTTCACCGTGAGACACAATCCACAGAAGAGCCCATCACTGAGGAGATCTCCGGTGGGATTGCCGGGAGCCTGGAAGACTTTCTCCATGCGCTCGATACCGGAGCCACTCCGATGGGCGAGTGCCACGACAACATCAAGAGCCTCGCGATGGTCTTTGGTGCCGTCGAGTCCGCAACTACCGGAAAACGCGTCGCGATCTAGCCCCCCAGCCCCCAATCTTGGGGGTCAGGGGGCTTCGGGAACTTTGGAGCCCTTGACCATCTGGTAGGCCCAGATCCCCGTGTAGGCTAAAAAACCAGCCAGGTAGATGAAAAACAGCGCTCCGAGCTGCTTTCCCCCATTGAGGTTGGCAAGAAAAACGCTGTGCATCACGGCCATCAGAAACGCGATGGTGGCGACTCCAAAAGTAGACAGCTGGTGCCCCATGCGCACCAGAGTCTGCTCGCGGCGCTCCGGGGCAAGCCAGTACTCTTTGTTGGGGATATTGATGCTCTCATCGGGGGATTTTTTGAGAATCCAGCCTATGCTCGTCCAGAGAGCTGATGAGACACTCACCAGAGCAAGATAGAAAATCATGTTCTCCTGCTTGCTCATCCAGCCATCTGCTTTCCCGGAAGGTCCAAAATGAGATGCCAGGCGCTCGGGTAGCTGCGGCCAGTAGTAGGCAATGTGCACCACAACGAGAGCAGGAAGAGCGAAGAGTGTCTTCTGTGTGGTGGTGAGTCTTGGCTTTTCGGTTTGTTGTTGCATCATGCCTATTTATATCGCAGTTGCTGATGAAAAGTTACTGTGATAAACTGCGAAGGTTTCGCCAGATGTAAGGCGCGAGAGGCTCGCGCTTTTTTAATGTCACACTCACGATAAATCTCGGTCCCGCAAGGGCGCGTCGTGGGGAGGAGAAACCGAGAAGGAACAGAAGAAAACTATGGCCACAATCGCCATGAAAGACCTGCTCGAAGCAGGCGTCCACTTTGGTCACCAGACCCGTCGCTGGAACCCCAAGATGAAGCGCTACATCTACGGTAGCCGCAATGGAATCTACATCATTGACCTCCACCAGAGCCTTAAGCTCTTCGATGATGCCCAGAAATTTATCCAGGACATTGTCTCCGATGGCGGCACGATTTTGTTTGTGGGAACCAAGAAGCAGGCTTCTGATGCCGTGCAAGAAGCGGCAGTGCGCTCCCGCCAGTACTTTGTCAACCAGCGCTGGCTGGGTGGCATGCTCACCAACTTCACCACGATCCAGAAGCGAATCGCGCGTCTGCGCCAGCTTAAGGAGATGACCGAAGACGGCACGCTCCTGCGCCTTACCAAGAAAGAGGCCGCTCTTCTGACCGAAGAGTACGAGAAGCTAGAGCGCTACTTGGGTGGCATCAAGGACATGCCCCGCATCCCCGCGTGTCTCTTTGTGATTGACCTCAAGAAAGAGCACATCGCCGTTCAGGAAGCCAAGGCTCTTGGTATTCCGATCGTGGCGATTGTGGACACGAACTGCGACCCAGACGATGTGGACTACATTATTCCTGGCAACGACGATGCTATCCGTGCGATCAAGCTGATCACCAATAAGATTGCTGAGGCGATTGTCGAAGTCAAGCAAGAGGAGTGGGACGAGGTTCCTTCTGGTGACTTGGCCGCTGCCTTTGGCGTAGACCCTGCATCGGCAGATCGCATCCGTCAGCTTGAAGAAGACCAGAAGGGCATTGATCTCGACTACGACAACGAAGGCAAGCCGGTAGACCATGAGGCAGACGCGCTCTTCGCCGATGCCCTAGAAGCGGAAGCCGCACCTGCTCCTGTGGTGGTGGAAGAGGCTCCTGTAGTGGCTGAGGAAGCAAAAGCCGACGCCGAGTAGTCTTTACGTTCTGCCCCCTCCTGGGCGATAGAGTTTTCCGCGAGGGTAGGGCAAAAATCCTACCCTTTGCTATGTTACCCTGAAAAGGGCACTGTTTAACCGAAAGGATCACGAAAGAAAATGGCTGCAATTACAGCGGGCATGGTGGCGCAGCTCCGCGAGCGCACCGGCCTTGGGATGATGGAGTGTAAGAAGGCTCTTAGCGAGACCGATGGTGATTTAGAGGCTGCCGTCGAGTTCCTGCGCAAAAAGGGTGTCAAAGATAAAGGCGACCGTGTTGCAGGCGAGGGGCTGATCATGGCCTATATCACCGATGGTGGTACCGATGGCGCACTGATCGAGCTGAACTCTGAGACTGACTTTGTGGCGCGCAACGACGACTTCAAGGCGCTGGCTCGTGTGCTGGCGGAGAAGGCTGCGGCGGGTAAAGCCGACACGACCGATGCCGTCATCGCCGATGCGGGGCTTAAGGAGTTCTACGACGAGACGGTGCGCACCATTGGCGAGAAGATTGTCTTTGGCCGCTTCACGCGTTTCAACGCCGCGCCAGGCAACACCCTGGTCAGCTACATCCATAACCCTGGTGGGCCATCGAGCGATGGGGGCAAGATCGGCGTTCTGGTCGAGCTATCGGGTGAGAGTGTGGCGGAGCTGGGCCGTGAGGTCGCGATGCACATCTCGTTTGCCAAGCCCCGTTTCCTGAGCTCTGAGGATGTGGACGCGGCAACGATCGAGAAAGAGACTCGGCTTCTGACCGAGCAGACTGCCGCCGATCCGAAGATGGCGGGTAAGCCTGCTCAGGTGATCGAGGGAGCCGTGAAGGGCCGTCTGAACAAGTTTCTCGGGGAGATCGTGCTGCTCAACCAGCCGTATATTCGCGACGACAAGAAGTCCGTTGGGCAGCTTGTCAAAGAGACCCCCGGCGCGGCTCTGGTGCGTTTTGCCTGCTTCCAGGTAGGTGAGAACGTCAAGAAAGCCGAAGGATAAGCGAAATGGAGTCCCGTCCCCGCTACAATCGTGTCTTGCTCAAGCTCTCCGGTGAGGCATTTGCCGGTGAGCAAGGCTATGGGATCGAGCCCGAGACGATTCAAAAGATCGCCTTGGAGCTGGCGTCTATTCAGGCGACCGGTGCTCAGATCGCCATTGTGGTAGGGGGCGGGAATATCCTGCGCGGCTCCGTGGGGGAGAAGCAGGGAATGGACCGAGCACAGGCCGACTACATGGGCATGCTCGCCACGGTGATCAATGCCATGGCACTGCAAGATGCCCTGGAAAAATGCTCGGTGGACACCCGCGTTCAGACCGCGATCCCGATTCCGCAAGTGGCGGAGCCCTTTATCCGCCGTCGTGCGATCCGCCACTTGGAGAAAGGCCGTGTGGTCATTCTGGCAGGTGGCACGGGCAACCCGTACTTCACCACCGACACCGCCAGCGCCCTGCGTGCTGTTGAGCTGGAAGCCGATGTGGTGCTGATGGCCAAGAACGGCACCGATGCGGTCTACGACAAAGACCCGCGTAAGTTTGACGATGCCAAGCCCTACACGAACCTGACGTTCGAGGAGGCGCTGGACAAGAAGCTACGCGTCATGGATCTGACCGCCTTTACCCACTGTATGGAACACAACCTGCCGATTATCGTCTTCGATATGAACGTCGCCGGCAATATCCAGCGAGCCGTGGTCGGCGAGCCGATTGGGACGCTGGTCGAGAGGAGTTCTTCGTGAGCGTTTCTTCGATTTTAAAAGACACCGAGACCCGTATGGGCAAGACCCTGGAGTCTACCGCCGCAGATTTTGCGACTCTACGCACCGGTCGCGCCAACCCGGCGATGCTGGACGGTCTGAAAGTAGACTACTACGGCACCCCGATGAACGTCCGTGATCTTGCCAATATCACGTCGCCCGAGCCCCGCGTTCTCTTAATCGAGCCCTGGGACAAGGCCGCGATGCCGCTGATTGAAAAAGCGATCATGAACAGCAACCTGGGGCTCAATCCCAACAGCGATGGGGTTCGCATCCGCCTCAATATCCCCGCCCTCACCACCGAGCGCCGTAAAGAGTTCGTCAAGCAGCTCGCCGGAAAGGCCGAAGCGGGTCGTGTGGCTCTGCGCAACATCCGCCGCGATGCCAACGAGCACCTCAAAAAAGACGAAGAAGTGACCGAGGACGAGGCCAAGCGCGCGGAGAAAGATGTCCAGAAGCTCCTGGATAAGTACGTCGCTGAGCTAGAGGCGATGACCAAGACCAAAGAATCCGAGCTGATGGAGAACTAGCTCCGCCCCGTGAACGGGGCGTCGAGTAGCGCTACGCACTGTAAAGCCCGTGCCGGGCTGGGGAATCCAACTCTCCAGCCCGGCACGGGCTTTGTTTTCCCAAAGGACGACGCCCAATTTTATTGGGTGGCTACGGTGCGACCTTGGCTATCGCGTCGCTGAAGGGGCTCTGTCCAGCGGCACCAATGGCGGCGACCCGGACATGGTAGCGCACGCCGCTGGTGAGCCCCTGAAGCTCATGGTGGGACTTGGTGCTCACGCCTGCCCCTCGCCAGCCGCTCTTTCCCGTGGCATCTTCGGTGACTTCCCACAAGTACGAGCTGGCTCCGCGCACCTTGTCGCACGACACGCTCAGCTCCCCATCTTCATCGCCCTGCGTCACGGCGAGGTGCGCCGGTGCAGAAAGCGGCCCAATCGCCGACTTTTCCGCCGCAGTCTCTAGCCCCGCCCCGTGGATCTTGGCCGCATCCCCGCCAGTCTCTTTCTCCACCGCCTCGCCCATCACACGCAGCACCTGATCCGTCTTCGTCTCCTGCGCATCCCGCGCCAGCGTGTCTGCGATTGCCTGCTGCCGCGAGCCCTGCACCTTTGTCTCGGCGGCCTCAAGCGCATCTACCTCGGCTTCCGTAGGGGCCACAAGCGCCTGTGCCTGGGGCAGGTCGGGGTTGTTCTTGATCTTGGCGAGAATACGCCGCGCCAGGGCCAATTTCTCCGCAATGGGAAGGTTCTGCAGGTGTAGTTTCACTTTACTCATGATCGTGTTTCCTTTCTCAACCAGCGCCGGGAGAGCGTCCAACAAGCCCCCCTCGGCCTACGAATATTCTATCGCCGCTTTTGCCAACCCCGCTACGGATTTGGCTAAATCTCCGTCTGGATAAGCGTATCGAGTAGCAGGCTTGCCCAACTCCCTCAGAGAGTGTCCTTATTCCGCCACAGATTACGTTTATCCAGAGGCTAGATAAACCAACTCTTTCATCGGATAAGCCAAAACTCTCGCCCCTTTAGCCTGCCTTTTCCAGACCGCCTCAACAAACTTACCCAACCCCTTGCACTCTGATATAGGGCTTTGGTATAGTCGTAGAAACATGAAAGGCGTCCGAAGACGACAGTACTGTAGTCCGTCAGGTAGGCAGCAACACGTCTCAAAAACGACCGTTTTTGGGACAGCATTTACTCCAATGAGGTTCATTGGAGAAAGCCCCAAGTAAATTTACTTGAATCACCTGAAGATTCCACTTTTACGAAATGCGACATCACCAGTTTTATTATTTTTTAATATTAATTCTATCCTAGAACCAGGCAAGAAATCGCCTTCTATTTTTAGAATTAATGAACCAGTTTCTTGTAGCCAATCTGGGTATTTAGGCATTATTCGATTAATATTAATTTGATGAATTGCAGAAATTAGAAACAATGAAGATAATATATTCACAATTTCAGGATCCGTTTCAGAGATTTTCAAAGGAGATTTGATCGAAACCTTGCCCTTCAGTTGATTGTCTAATAATGCAAGATAGTCATGATATATTGAATCTAGATTATTTACATCAATCCGTTGCCTATTTAACGATGCGAATGGGCCAGGAATGTAATTAAATATATTATGATTAACTTCGCTAATCGTCAATGGTATTGGTGGTCTTTTTGGTCGAAGAATACGAATGCCATTGCTCTGAATGGCTATCTCTAAATTAAATAATGTGGAAATTGAACTCAGTATTTCTTTTGGTCTTGAGTATCTTTCACCAACAATTAATAATTTTCGGTTCCGAATACTCTCATCCGCCTGTATCGGAAAATCAGTGTATGATTCTGTGAATGTTTTACAATAAGAACCCAGTGTTGTAGTTTTATTTTCAATAACTTTAATAGTTCGGTTCGGAGTATTCACTAGATTAGAGAGTTTTTCAAAAACGGAACTATCAAGTGGCGGGTTTGTTTCAAAAGCACTCGTCGCAAATATATCACCCTTGATATTAACATAACTGACACCCCCACTAATAATAAAACTATGACTTACCCCATATTGGAATCTGAAATCTGAATTACCAAATAAACCCTCTAATACTAGTATTTCAGGAGATGAAGTATGTGGTTTTACAAGCTTCAAGAATGAGCTTTCGTTTTTAATAGACTCTATTTGTCGCAAGATTCTATTTATCATTAACTGATTTGATAGGAATCTCTCGGTACACAAAATATTGACATCGCTAATAATATCAGTGTTTAACTGGGAAACCGGGATTCCATTTTTGATATCATTATCCTTAGCTATATGTTTTAACTTCTTAACAATAACTCCTGGCATCTTAGCAAAAAGTGCAGGATCCGTGTTTTGCGGTACTAACCTCTTTGAGCTTTTTTGCAAAAGAGATAATCGAGTTTTAATTTCTAAGAAACTAATTTTCGGAACATTCATTCTAGAAGAAAACTTGTTTCTTAGAAGTACAACATTCTTTTCATTCCTAATCACCTCGCAGTCAAAAAAATCAGAAAGATTCTCGATTGATATATTATCTGAATTACTTCCGCTCAATACGGGATAATCATCAGAAATCAGAGTTATTTTATATTTATCAGATAGTAATTTGAATAAATTATCTGTTTTCACGCTTTGGGCATGAGCATTCCGAATTATTAGAATGATAATCACCGTGATTATCATCCTAGTGCTAAATAAAATACTGAAAACCTTCGACATTTCTTAACTTTGCTAGTCCTAAGCAGATACTTGATGCGTACCTATAATGCAGTGACTACTAATTCACCTGAACCAGTAAATATCGCATCCGCTCCATCCGCCAAAGTCGCGATTGTAATGATAAATGTCTTGGGATCGTTATAAACTAATTCCGGTAAAATAAGGCCCGATCCTGATTTATTACCTGTCGCAGTATTCGAGTTCATAGTTATAGTTGCGGATGAAGACCCACCGGTTGGAAAATTTCCTGATATCAGACCAAAAGCACGTATCTTGTATGCCATTTGAATGTTTGTTTGTGTTGATCCTGAATTATTAATAATTTGACTCCAAGGATTTAAACTAACATCTTCACAACCAGTAGGCGCAGTGACTGTAATAGTTGACCTGACACCAATACCGGTATCATCATTTATGCTAGTCTCAGAATATGGCGACATCTCCCCCCACCATGAGGGTGTCTCGACCAAACTCATCTCTGTATTTAATTCAATACCTGTAGTCGTACCTGATGTCGAAGAAAACGCAGTCCGAACAATTTCTGCGTTCGCAATTGAAATGCCCTGAGGAAGCGGTTTTTTGACAGGCATAGAGACTGGGGTAAGCAGTGAAGCAAACAAGGGGATTATTAACATTTCGACCTCTTTCTGTTGGCACTGGACTTTCACCGACGTTGATTGACTCCATCGTCAGGAGTGGCCCAAAATCTAACCAAAGCGATTCAATCCATTAGATTTTCTGTTGATGTTTAGGTTCTCACGACAAAACACATGGTATCAGTGATAATCCTGCTTGTCAAAAGCCTCTCTAATAACATTTAATCGCAACGAAACGCCATCCACCCAACAACATGACAAAATCCATAACCACTTGATTCACAGACATGAGCTGCCTCTTAAACGTTCCTTTTTGAGACTATATTGAGGTGTTTATGGAAGGCAAGCGTCCCAATCTCGGAGCGAGAATCTAAACTCGTTCCAAAATCAATGTGCCTTTTGATTCCCGGTGTGCTGACTTTTGAGACTCTCTTTCGGTGCTGCCTTGGATACCCGTGAATGTGGGGATTGGTTTCGGGGTGCAGAGAACAGAGAGGGGGTTTCGTGCGATAATACGCGCATGGGTACTTGGACGTTGCATCTCTGGGAGCTGGAGCCGCTGCTCATCCCGCATATCTCGTGGATGGAGAAGATTCTTAGGCCGCTGGTGGTCTATGGGTTTCTCCTCGTGGCGTTTCGTTTTTCGGGCAAGCGGGAGCTGGGGCAGGCGACGCTCTTTGACTTTCTGATCTTGCTGCTGATCTCCAATGTCGTGCAAAACGCGATGATTGGGGAGGACAACTCGATAGGCGGCTCGTTTGCGGGCGTGGCGGTACTACTGACGCTCTCTTGGGGACTCAATAAAATCACCGCTCGCTCACCCAAGCTCCGCAAGTTCTTGGAAGGCTCCCCGACGCTCTTGGTGCACAATGGGATCGTGATCGAGAAAGCCATGCGAAAAGAGAGTGTCTCGCTCAACGACCTACTCATGGCGTTTCGGGAGCAGGGAGTCGCGTCGGTCTCCGAGGTGCGCTTTGCGGTTTTGGAGCTCGACGGCAAGATCAGCATCATCCGCACCGATGCTCCCACGCCCATGAGCCGTGAGGACTGTGTGGTTGAGGAGATTCGGCGTCAGGTTGTGGAGCTAGAGCCGACGGCTCAGGCGTAGCCCCAGCATGAGGGCTGAGCCAGCGTCTATAGTCTGGACGGAGCGTCCCGAGCGGTCATCGAGCTGGAACTGACGGCCAAACTGCCAGCCTGCTGCCAGCGCAGCTGTGGTGTTTTTATGGGTGTAGCCCAGCTCAAGCCCCGTGGTGAAGCTCGTCTCACGGACAACCCCCTCGCTCACCGCCGCACGATCCGAGAGTCGCCAAGCGCGGCGGACATCGAAGCCCGTGACACTGGCGAGGCTCCAGGATTTACTGAGAGTCTTGGTGGCGCGTAGCTCCTGGCCTTGGAAGAGCACACGGAGGTCTTTTTGCGCTTGCCAGTCCACTCCCACCGCCGGGATCAGGAGAAAGTCATTGTCGGCGATCTGGGAGCGCACGGCGACGCCATACGTCCAAGTCAGGCCGGGGCGCGCCACATGGCGCTGCCCCAGAATCAGGCCCGCCGCCACACCACGCGAGAAGTCTCCCCGTGCGGAGGCGGCGCTATCAAGGCTAAAACCCAAAACGCGGGAGCGCGTCTTGCTCTGGGGCGTGATGAACGTCGCGCCAAAACGAACCTGAGTTGCATCTTCGAAGGGATTGGCGGCTCGTGGCAGACCCGCAAGTGCCGTCGGACTGGGGGGAGCAAAATCGAAGCTGCTACGGTCAACGCGAAACGTCAGGTTCTGTGTCTGCTTGAGGCCAGGCTTGAGCCAAGTCGCATCCAGGGTCGTGCGGCTCACTGTGGCGCTACGGTTGAGACCCGCGAACTCCGCGCTTTCTGTCTGCTGGCTGCGCAGATTGACGGTGAGCGTGGGCTTTGGGAGAAACATCGCCGGGTTGGGGCGTGGGGGCTGTGCTAGTGTCGGATCCATCGGGTCATATTATACACCGTGCTGACTTTTCAGGCTCCCAGAGCCATAATAGAGCTGTCTTATGCGTCTTGCTTTTGCGATTCCCTGGCGCGATCTGGGGAGCTGGCTCTTTGAGTATCTACCAAACGAGCATACGGGGGAGCTACTCTTTGCCGCCCCGGAGCCCAACCCAGATCGTACGCCGCGTGCGAGCAAGCTGCCGCCGTATCTAGCAGAGTTTTTCTGCTTGTTGGGGCGGGGCTACAAGCTGTCAGACTACGACACGGTCTTTACGTGGGAGCTGCGCTGCGCTCTCGCCGTTTTACTCCTGCGGCGGCTCCAGCGTGCCAAAACACCCGTGATCGTGGTGGGGCCGAT
The DNA here is from genome assembly GCF_964826245.1 of Armatimonas sp. Classification (NCBI taxonomy): domain Bacteria; kingdom Bacillati; phylum Armatimonadota; class Armatimonadia; order Armatimonadales; family Armatimonadaceae; genus Armatimonas; species Armatimonas sp. The sequence continues at coordinate 10,366 of NZ_CBAYMC010000059.1, forward strand.
CTTAAGAGGTGGAATTTCCAAGGCACTCCCACTATTTCGAGGGCTTCTCGCCGACGCAACTAAGATCGTTTGCTTCTCGTCGGCAGAGCGTGATGAGTACGCCGGCTTACTACGGCTCCCCATGGAGCGCTTTGTCTTTCTTCCCACGCCTTGGGCTGCCCCAAGTGATGTGCCCACGCCCACAGACGGTGGCTTTGCGCTGGCACTGGGCCAGTCGAATCGGGACTATGCCACTCTTTTTCGCGCCGTGAAAGGGCTGGAGATTCCCGCCACTGTGGTCGCCGCCGATGACATGCCGTTTGGAGGCGTGACGCCGCCGCCCAATGTCACGGTGCGCTTCAACACGGATCACAACACGACCAATGCGCTCATCGCCTCCGCACGCCTGCACCTGATCCCGCTCCACCCGACAAGTTTCTCCTCGGGTCAGACGGTCTTGCTCAGGGCCATGGCAGCGCACAAAGCCTGCATCGTAAGCTCCGTGCCCGGCGTGACGGACTATGTCGAGGAAAATCAGACCGCAGTTCTCGTTCCTCCGCACAACGAGTCTGCGCTTCGTGAAGCTCTCATGCAGCTCTGGGACAGTGCCAGTGAGCGTGAACGACTGGGCACGAACGCCGCCCAAGCCGTCGCTGGGCGCTTCGGGTTCGCCGGATTCATGAAACATCTGCTAGAATTGATCTGATGCGACCTGCTGAGTACTTTGCCAACTATGCCGCCAAGCCCGAGCGCCTCTTGGTGGGCCTGATGAGCGGCACAAGCGTGGATGGCGTGGATGCGGCGCTGGTGAGAATCTCAGGCAGTGGGCGCGAGACAAAAGTGGAGCTGCTCGAGGCTATCGAGCAGCCCATCCCCGACACGCTCCGCCAGCGGGTGCTGGCACTCAGTCACGGCGAAGGCAATGCCGAGGAAGTCTCCAAAGTCTCCGTCGCGATTGCGGAGGTTTTTGTGGAGGCTGTCGAGGCGCTAGGCGCTAGCAAAGTAGATGTCATCGCCAGCCACGGCCAGACGATCTCCCACACGCCCAACACTGGCTTGCCCCCCCCGCCCCCGAGTTCGGGGGAGCCAGTGTACGGCGCGACGCTCCAGATTGGCAGTGCAGCCGTGATGGCGCAGCGGCTTGGCGTGCCTGTTGTCTCGGACTTTCGGAGCGCGGATGTCGCCGTCGGGGGGCAGGGAGCGCCGCTGGTGCCTTACGTGGACTGGTGCCTCTTAACACACCCGACGAAAGCCCGCGCGATCCAAAATATCGGGGGAATCGGCAATGTCACGTTTCTGCCACCCAACGCCATGCCCGACCAAGTTCTTGGCTTCGATACCGGCCCCGGCAACATGCTCATGGATCGTGCTGCACAGTGGGCCACCGATGGACAGCTCCGCTACGACCGTGAGGGCCAGCTTGCCTTAGCAGTCAAGGAGCCCGATTATGAGCTACTAGAGTGGCTGCTCGAGCACCCGTTTCTAGCACAAAAGCCGCCCAAGTCCGCCGGTCGTGAGGAGTTTGGTGAGGCTTGCTTTGACCTAGTTCTCAAACACGCGCTTCCACGAAGTGCTCGCGTGATGCAGAGTAAAAGCAATCTACTGCGAACCCTGACGTGGTTTACGGCTCTCTCCATTCAGGATGCCTACGAGCGGCACTTACCCCGGATGCCCGATGAGGTGATTATTGGTGGCGGTGGAGCGCGCAACCCTGCATTGATGGCGTTTCTGCGCTCCAAGTTCGACCCGATTCCGGTGCTCACGCACGAAGATGTAGGGATGAACGGGGATGCCAAAGAGGCGCTGGCATTCTGTGTGCTCGCCAACGAGACGCTGCTGGGCAACCCGGCGAACCTGCCATCCGTGACGGGCGCGATGCGGCAGGTGACTCTGGGCTCTGTGACGTTTCCCTGAGCGGTAGAATAGCAGGACATGCCACAGACGCCCTGGATCCCGGCCTCCATACTTGCTCCGCTGGCCCCCAATCTCCTCTTTCAGAAAGGGGAGTTTGCACGGGCTAGGTCAGGCTATAGAGCACTACACAGCTACGAAGGAGAGCTTCACGCACTTTTGCGGCTGGATCGCTGGCAGGAAGCGCTCACGGTGGGCGAGAAAGTGACCGCGCCAACTCCTGAGGGTGAGGGGCTTCTGGCGCTGGCGTACTTGCGGAGCGGACAGCCACAACGCGCGCAGCAGAGCGCGGAGTGGGCCGCCCCGCGTGACTCCAGCGCCTACTGGCCGCTGGTGGCCCTAGGGGCGGTGGCACTGCGCTGGAAGGCAAGCCGCGACGAAGCACATGGCCACTTTCTCCGTGCAACGCAGCAACGGCCTGAGCTCGCCGAGGGCTGGCTCGGTTTGCTCGCTGTCGCTGCCACGCCTGAGGAAGCCCAGCAGGTTGTCGCCGCGCTGGCACGCCTTGCGCCGCGTGGCTATCCGTTTGATTTCTGGAGCCAGCCCCTGCGTCTGAGTGTGCAAACTCAGCCTTTTGTGAGCCGTGCCTTCCCCGAGGGGGGGATGTTCTGCCCACAGACTCCCTTGCCACCCGTACAGACACTCTCTTTCAAACGTGATCCGCGTGGGATGATCTACTTCGATGCCCTTATCGAGGGCCAGCCGATGCGCTTGCTCTACGATACGGGGGGCGGCCATCACTGTATGCTCACCTCGCAGGCACTGGCGCGGCTCCAGCCGGCATTTGTGGCGAGTACTGTACTGACCGGCATTCAGGGCCAGAGTGCCGGTCAGCTCTACCGTGGCGAGCGGCTTCAGATTGGGGAGCTAGAGCTAAGGCGGCTACTAATTGAGTCTGCACCGGGCAACCTCGGAGGCTTTGATGGGCTGATCGGCTGGCGGGTTCTGGGAGAGCGGGTGCAGCGGATTGACCTGCGCCAGAACACGCTCACCTTGCTCGAAAAGCCAGCTTTCCGCGAAGGACCAGGCATCTCGCTTCCGCTGCACTTTGTTGCGGATCAGCCGGTGATCGGGGTGCGCTGTCGGCGACAGGGGAGAGTTGGAGAGGTTGCTCTCTGGGCGATCTTAGACACCGGCGCAACTCAGGACTTCTTCTCGCTTCGGGCAGGTGCGCAGCTCAGCGCACGCTTCCGCCGAGATCGCCTGCAAACCACGGTGGGGATTGGTCAGTCACACAAGCAGATCGAGCGCCGCACGCTCTCGGTGGGCTATGAGCTGCTCACGCCAGAGAGTCGGTTTCTCGCAAGCTACTCTGAGGCGACTGCGGCTTCGTTTCTCGATAAAGTCCACAACCCCGCGACGGGTTTTGAGCACGGGCTCCTGCTGGGGATGAATTTTTTAAGTCACTTCTCGGTGATTGAGCTCGATCCTCTCGGGCGGCGGGTCAGACTTGTCCCTCTGTGAGCTTGAGTGCCTTGAGGTCTTCCCAGACATAATCCGGAATCTCGTCTTGGAGCGCCTCTAAGTTTTCGTGTAGCTCTTGCTTGTTCTTGGCTCCCGTCAGCGTGCAGTGGATCAGGGGCTGCTTTAGACAGCTCTGGAGAACGACTGCTTTTTGATTGAGCTTCTTGCTCTGGCACCAGTCGTAGAACGTGGTGGCGGCTTTTGCATCCCGCTCCACTAAGTGCGGCGTGTGGAGCGTGCGCGGATCAACTCCGGTGAGGAGCCCGTGGCCCATCGGAGAGCCATTGAGCACGCCAATGTTATGTTCCGCCGCGATCTCCAACAGCCCCTCTGTGAGCGCGGTGGTGCGGGTGACATGGTAGTCGTTGTAGGTGAGGATCACATCGAAGCGCCCTGATTTGATCGCCAGTTTGTGGAAATCGTGCCGCCGCTGGCCCAGCCCGATATTTTTAACGACGCCTTGCTCGCGCAGCCACTCCAAGGCTTCGAGCGCACCGCGCTTGGCAAAGACCGGCTCGATCTTGTCGGGATCATGGACGAGCAAGATATCAAAATAATCGGCCCCAAGTAGCTTGAGAGAGTTCTCGACCGTGTGTAGTGTCCCGTCCCACGAGTAGTCCTGTTTGTAGTCGGGATGCGTCCCCGTCTTCGTAGACAAAAAATAGCTCTTGCGATCCACGCCACGCAGGGCGATCCCCAGCCGACGCTCACTCTCGCCATAGAGCGGCGACGTGTCAATAAAGTTGATCCCACTCGTCAGTGCCAGCTCGACCGTCTCGACCGTGTCACGATCCGCCACGGTATTCTGGTAGATCCCACCTATTCCCGCGCCGCCCAGGCCAATCGCCGAGACTTCCAGCCCCGTGCGCCCCAGCTTGCGTTTCTCTATCGTCACTTCTGAACCACTTTCTTAATTGTGATCTTGGGTGTCAAGCTCTGGCCGTCGGCCTTACTCTTATGGATCCTCTTGACAACTTCCATCCCGCGCACGACTTTTCCAAACGCGGCAAAGCCTTGGCCATCAGGGTTGCGTTTGCCGCCAAAGTCCAGCTCGGGCTGATCATCCACGCAGATAAAGATCGCCTCCGTCGCGGAGTCGGGCGTGTCGCGGGCCATGGAGATCGCGCCGTCTTTGTGCTTGATACCCGTTTTGTTCGTGCGCTCCAGAGCGATGGGCGGGAAGGCTTTAAACCCCTCCCGCGCGCCGCCCTGGATCACGTTGATCTTGACGGTTTTATCCGGCTGGTTGTCCGGCGTGGTTGTCACGGTGCGATAGAACGTCCCGCCGTCGTAGGCTTTGGCTTTCACGTAGCGCAGGAAGTTCTTCACCGAGACTGGGGCGCGTTTGGCGTCCAGCTCCACCTCGATCTCTCCCAGCTCGGTGATAAAAACCGCACGCATTAGTGCTTCTCGCTCGCGATATGCTCCGCGATCAGATCTTGACCAAAGTCGCCGTCGAAGTCCCGCCAGACACTGTGGATGTGGTTGGCGTTGTTCTGCGTATTGTCGTACTCGATCAGAAATGTCGGGCCCTGAACTCGGTAGTAGTGCCGCTTACCCACCTCGGTCTCACCTGCCCAGGCAAAGAGAATCGCGTCTTTCCCAGATTTGTTGAGCTTCGCGGTGCGGGCACTTGCCAGCTCGGAGGCCATGTTGCCCGTGTGAACCCCGATGAGCGCATCGAGGAGCTTCTTCTGCGCCTTACTCAGGTCTTTATAGAGGATTCCCTTTGCCTCCAGCGCCGCGACCTTCACTTTATTGCCAGTGAAGATATCGTTCGGAGCGGCTGTGTCGTAGATCGCCGTTTTTTGCTGCTCTGGCGTGAGCGCGACGAGGAGTGCCCGGGCTGCCTCTTCTTCGTCTTTTAAGGCACGCGTCCCCTTCATCCCGCCGTCGTCCACGCGAATCTCCGCGGGGTTGGTGCCGTAGAAGTTCGGGCTCGCCGCGATCTTCCCCCCGACCAGGGTCACATTGAGCGCGAAGTGGTGGCCCTCAAAGCGCCAGCCCCAGGGCTTGCTCGCCGAGAAGGGGGGCGTCCCAAAGAACGAGACAAAGTAGCGCTCGGTATCGCGAACGGGGCCGGTGCCTTTCTCGATGGCGTTCAAGACCTTCTCCATCGCCATGATCGTGGTCGCCTTGGTGTAGCCCTTCTGCGAGAGCCCGGTCTTGAGGAGCGCCATGGCGGCAGCTTTCTGCTCCGCCGTCATTTCTTTGAGCTGTACGCCCTTGCGATCATCGCGGGGGACAAAGTACCAGTTGGTGCGCTCGGCATCGGTGAAGGCAAAAGTCGCCTTGGCTTTCTGCTCGGGCGTGAGCAGTGTCAGCAGGCTCTCGGCGGCCTTGGCCATGGTCTTGGCGGATTTTTCCTGAACCCGAGACTGCGCTTCTGTGAGCGTGAAGACGACTGCCACCGCTGGCAGGAGCAAGAGAGGGAGATACGATTTCATGCGGGCATTGTACCCGTGTTTTACATACCTTGCGGCTCGACGTCAATTGTCTTTGCGATGGTATAGACTGCTTGCCCGGGCTTGGCCCCGCGCGGCTTTCGGACATAGCGGCGCTCCGTGTAGTCCACAGGAACCAATCCAGCGTGTTTCTCACCAGAGCGTGCGGCCACTAGTCCCGCTGCTTTTCGCAGAATTGCATCGGGGACGCGCTCGGGGTGGGCATTGGTTCGCAATACCCCGTGTGCGCCGGCGACCCCACGGATGTGAAACCAGAGATCCTTGGGCCCGGCGACCTTGGTGAGCAAGTAGTCGTTGCTCGTGGCGTTCTCCCCGATATAGAGCGTCCACTCGCCCTCCAGCGTGAGCGTGCGAATCTTGTGGCCCTCGAACTTCTTGCCGCCCGGTTTCCCTCCTCCCCCGGCCCCTCCTCCCCCGGCCCCCGGGTACCCTCTGGGTGCCAATCCTGCGGAGGCAGGTTGGGGGAGGGGGGCGTTTGTTTGTAGCGTGGCACGCTCGGCTTCTAGCTCTACTTTACGGCGCGTGGCGTACTCGGTGGCGTCGCGGGCCTTGCGGGCGCGGTCGAACCAGGCTTCGGCGTTCTCGTGAGGGGATTTTTTGGGATCCAGCGCAATCGTGCGTGTCTGGCCGTCGTTGTAGAAATCCGATACCTCGGCACTCTCTGCACCCTTACTGAATTGCGCCAGGTGCGCCAGAAGCAAGTTCCCACACTCCTCGTGCTTGTCGGCGAGGGCGGCCTCAGCAAAGGTCTTCTCTAGCTCAGCGAGCTGCTTCTCAACACGGGCAAGAGCTTGCTGGCGGGCGCGCTCCGCAGCGGCCTCGGCGCTGTCTTCAGCTTTTTCCGTGAGCTTTGTCGCCCAGAACGTGTCCAGCGCGACCGAGATGCTCTCGCGGGGAAAACCGACCACGCTCTTGGTCTCAAAGGCCCAGACCCCGACCGTGTGGCCGTCCGCGCCCTGGATCGAGTGTGGCGAAAACTGCCCGAGTGCGGCCCGCTGGAGTAGCTCGCCTTCGGGGCGCAAGGCGGACTCCGTCTCGGCGAACTTGGAGAGAAAGGGCGCGTCGGTGGAGATTCCGGGGGGGGACTTATAGGCCGCGCCGTGGTGCATCTCACGCTCCCCGCCGTGGCGCAGGACGCCGCGCACGGTGTTGGTTCCGCTCACCAGCACCACGTTCGAGTTGCGGCCCATCAGCTCACAGATCAGGGTCACGCGCTCGCCCTCGACCGTGTGGCAGACCAGGTGCAGGACTCGGTCAGGAAACGGCAGCTCCACCGCTTCGATCCATGCGCCCTCCAAATACTTTCGCGCGATCTGGCAGAACCCCGGTGGCTGCGTGGGGTTGTCCCGCTTGATCTGCGTGAAGTGCACCCGCGCGGCGTGGGGATCAACGCAGAGGAGCAAGCGCCGCCCACCTGCCGCCTTGGAGAAGGTCGAGAGAATGATCTCATTGGTGCTTGGCTGCTGCACCTTCTGCACCCGCCCCCCGACCAGCGCCGCCCGAAGCTCCGCCGCGACGGCTGCGAGGACGAAGAAATCAAAGGGAATGGTCATATTTTCAGCAACACATAGTCCAGGTTGGGGGGCTCTATCCCGAAGCTCTGGAGAGCCGTGTAGATCTGAGCGCGGTGCCACTGCTCGTGGTTGATGATGTGGAAGAGGATTTCCTGGGCTGTGAGAGAGGTGGGGCGGCCAAGCGCGACGGTAAAGACTTGCGCCAAGCTCTCGGGGGAGGAGGCGGCGAGGAAAGCAAGCGTCTGAGTGCGGAGCGTCTCGGCGTCGGTGAGGAGGCTCTCCAAGTCGTTGGGAGCCCGATCTGCGTAGGACGGAGGCCACGGCTTGTCAATCAGACGGGCGTACCAGCCCTCCTCTGCTCCGTTGCAGTGCACGAGGAGCTTCGCGATTGTGTTGAAGCGCGACGTGGTCACAAACTCCCGGTGAAGCAGCTCGGGGTGGGCGTGGAGAACGGGAGCGAGGGTGGTGTGGCAGCGGGTGGCGTGGGCATAGAGCTGTTGGAGTTCCATCGCTTACGACTGCTCCTTCTTTCGCTCATCGAGATACTCGCTTGCCTCGGTGAGGGTTTTTCCGGCGATGAGGCTGTTGGCGACCCCGCTCATGGCGCTGGCGGCGAGGTTCTCTCCGATCTTGTCGAGGGCTTCGATCTTCTCGCGGATGAGGTTATGGTCGGTGCCGGATTCTTTGGCGGCGATCAGCTCGGCGAGGGCTGTCTCGATGGCGGGTTTGTCGTCGCCTTCGTAGCCGGGCAGGAGCTTTTGCGCACCCAGAATCGCGGACTGGGCCTCGGTGCGCATGTCGGCGACCATGCGGGCGGCGAAGTCTTCGTCGGCGTGGAGAAACGAGTCGCGGACGCGCTGCTTGACCTGGGACTGGTCGAGGCCATAGGTGGGCTTGATCCGCACCTCCGTGGCGACTCCGGAGCGCAGCTCTTTTGCGCTGACCTGGAGAATTCCATTGGCATCGAGCAGGAACTGGACTTCGATCTTGGGGACACCAGCGGGCAGCGGTGGGACGCCGGTCAGCTCAATACGGGCGAGCGAGCGGTTGTCGGCGGCTAGCTCGCGCTCGCCTTGAACCACGTGAAGCAGCACTTTTGTCTGGCCATCCACGCTGGTCGTAAACTCTTCTTTTGCCGTGCTGGGGATCTTGGAGTTGCGGAAGATGAGTTTTTCTACGGCGCCGCCCATGGTCTCGATCCCCAGCGAGAGCGGCGTCACGTCTAGCAATAACAAATCGTCGCGGTTGCCGGAGAGGATATCGGCCTGGAGCGCGGCCCCCAGCGCGACCACTTCATCGGGGTTGAGATGCGTGTGCGGCGTCCGCCCAAAGAGCTGCCCGACGGCACTCTGAACGGCAGGCACGCGCGTTGAGCCGCCGACCAATACCACTTCGGCGATTTCCAAAGCGCTCAGCCCCGCATCGGTGAGGCACTGGCGGCAGGCGGCGAGTGTCCGCTCGATCAGGGGCGCGATTGCCTCGTCAAAGTCCTCGCGCGTGAGAGCGATGCCCAGAAAATCCGTCGAGGTTTTCTCGCTCAGCTCACGCTTGGCTTTCTCTGCGGCAAGGCGTAGTGTTGCGGGTTCGGTGAGGCGTAGGTTCGCTCGTGCCTTCAGCCACGCCACTAGCGCATCGTCGAAGTCATCGCCACCGAGGCGCGTGTCGCCGCCGGTGGCCAGCACCTCAAAGAGACCGTCTTCTAGGCGCAGGATCGAGATATCAAAGGTCCCACCGCCCAGATCAAAGACGGCGATAGTCGCCGTTTTGGTGTTCTGCAGGCCATACGCAAGGCTCGCCGCCGT
>NZ_CBAYMC010000060.1:0-19421 GCF_964826245.1 Armatimonas sp.
CTGGGAAGCCCGGATTGACCACGTTGTAGGAGAGGCCGTTCACATAGCCGGTGTTGTAGTAGTTATTGTTAGGACCCACCACACGGGCGTTGAGCGTCTCCGTGCTGGGGTTCGTCTGGAGTGTGAATGTCCCATCGTTTGCGGTGAGGACACTTGCACCATTGAAGGTCACCACTGCACCCGCAACGGGGATATCTCCGCTGTTGAAATCTACTACCTTTCCACTGAAGGTCGCTCTCACCGTTGCATCTGGTGTTGGTGTTGCGGTACCGCCACCGCCTCCTGAACCGCCACCACAGCCCACGAGTGGCGCAACTAGTAACGCACTCAGTGCTAAGACGACCGCGTAGCGATGACTCTTGCCGAAGATCATTCCCATCCTCCAGGCTGCCCTCTCCGGGCTAGCCAAAATGCCAGTAGAGAGTATAACCGAAACTCGGGCTTCTCTGCAACCCACTACTCTACTCCTACATAGATTGACCATCGTTGCGTTAAGTTCCTTCACGCACAAAGAGAAAATTTCCGGTAAAATTCCCATACCATGAATTCTGTAGGACTGAGCTTACCTGCCCCCGTGGTACAAGCAGCGCTCGCGGGCTGCGATGGCCCTCGGCTTGCGGCGGCGGTCTCACGGGCAGGGGGACTGGGCACGCTGACACTCTGTGCCCCGACGCTGGGAGCCACGCGCGTGCGTCTGGCACGCCTGCGGCGGCTAACCATGCGCCCCGTGCTGCTGGCCTTCACGGGGGAGTGGGAGAAACCTGAGGTGCTGAATCTCTGTGTGGCGGCGGGGCACCGGCACTTTCAGGTCTTCTGGTGGAATGGCCCCCGGCTCGTGCGCCGCATCCAGGATTCGGGCGGTGTCGCGCTCTGGCAAGTGGGAAACCAAGGGCAGATTGATGAGGCACTCGCGCACGGAGCCGATGGGCTGATCGTACAGGGGACGCAGGCAGGCGGCCCGGTGCGTAGCCCCCGTACACTGGATGAGCTGGTGCCCGGCCTCCGTGCACAAGTCGGTGCAGGCTTTCCTCTGATCGCGGGCGGTGGGCTAGCGACGTGTGAGGACGTGAAGCGCGTTTTAGCTCTGGGGGCAGATGCGGCTCTCCTAGGGACGCGTTTTCTCCTCTCCCAAGAGTCCCAGGCTCCGCGAGCCCACAAGCTGCGCCTCCTCAGAGCCGCTAATGAGCAGCTCTTTCTAGACACGCAGCTCGTCGGGCAGTGGCCATGCTCGCCACGTCGCCGCCTCTTAACCCACTCGCTCCCCGATGAGCCCAGCCTCTACGGCGGCGAAGGGCTCTCCCGCATCCACGACCTTCCCTCCGCCGCCCAAATCGTTCACCGGCTGGCCCCCTGACCCCCAATATTGGGGGGAGCTAGTGGGGGCCTTTGACTTCCATCCACGTGCCGCCGCAGGGGCCGCCCATTGTGGACTCACCAAAGCCGACGGGGTTGCCGTCGAAGTCTAAACAACTGTAGAAATGGGAGAGCTCCGCGGAGGCTTTGGGAACATAGTGGCAGATAAAAGCCCGCCGGAAGCGATCTTTGCTACTATTGGGGTACGAGCCGTGGATCACGGAGCCATTGAAGAAGAACACATCGCCTGCTTTCATGTCCACCGGGATTGCGGCCATGCCCTCAGGGATATCCACGTGCTGGTCGGTGAAGAAGAGCGTCTTATCGGCAGGTGTGGGGCAGAGCACGGGAAGCTGGTGCGAACCCGGAACGGCGATCATGCCTCCGTTTTCTTGATCCACATCGTCAATGGCCGTCCAGGCGGCATAACACGTATCCGGTGCCACTCTGAGGTAGTAGTTGTCCTGGTGCAAGTCTTGGCCACGTGCCCCGGCGGGCTTAAAGTAGAACATGCTCTGGGCCGCGACGGGCTCCTCTTTCATGAGAAGGCGCAAGAACTCATGGACACGGCGATCGAGCATGTAGCGCATCGAGAGCGGCCCCACGAGCTTATCGGCGTGCTTATGGGGGTGCATCATCCGGGGATAGAACGCCAGAGGATCGTCGTCGGAGTAGCCATCCTTGCCGCCCCGCCGAATCTCCGAGAGACCGTCCACAGGCCCCTCTGCATTCTGCTCCATAAACGCCGCCTTGATTGTCTCCACTTCGTCGGAGGAGAAGAGCCCGGGGACAATCACAAAACCATCGCGATGAAAGGCTTCTGCGAGAGCCTCCACGTTTTCCATAGTGATAAGATACGGCTAGTCTTTTTGAAAGACAAGGGAAAGTATGGCTGGAAACTTAAAGGATACTGCTAGTCTCTCGAATCGTCAGGAGGCGCACCAGCCCAGCGCCACGCCACTGGTGGCAGGGGTCTATCGGGGGGACACGCGCTATACCACTTGGCGTGCACGGGGGACGCAAGACTACTTGCTCATGTACACCCGTACGGGCGCAGGGCGCGTGGGGCATCTGCGCGGCGAGGTGCGGGTTATGCCGGGGGAGCTGGTGCTGATTCGTCCTGGCACACACCACGACTACGGCACCGCACGGGGCGCTGCCCACTGGGAGCTGATCTGGGCACACTTTCAGCCGCGTCCCCACTGGCTAGAGTGGCTTACCTGGCCCGAGCCTGCGCCCGGAATCTTGCACGTGGCGCTAGAGACCGATACCCGTGCGGCGGTCGAAGACGCGCTCTTGCTCATGGACACCCGCTCGCGCAGTGCCCAGCCACTCCGCTCCGCTCTGGCGATGCACGCGCTGGAAGAGGCACTCTTGCTCTGCGCCTCGACCCTTCCCTCCGTCCGTCGGCAAGATGCGCGTGTGGGGGCCGCGATGTCCTATCTCGTCGAGAACCTTGCGCAGCCCCTGACACTCCGTGAAGTGGCACAAGCGACGGGCCTCTCGGTCTCACGGCTCTCGCACCGCTTTAAAGACGAAGTGGGGATCACGCCGGGGCAGTTTCTGGAGCGCGAGCGCCTCGCCCGTGCCGCCCAGCTCCTGCGCTTTACCACGCGCCCGATTGCTGCGATCTCCGAAGAAGTGGGCTTCGCCAGCCCGATCCACTTCTCGCTGCGCTTTAAAAAATCTTTTGAAATCAGCCCACGGGAGTTCCGCAAGCTCGGCGGCTAGCGAGGCTTCCGGTAGAGAATCAGGTAGCTGGCAAAGGTGTGGTTGGCGAGGAAGCCTTTATCGGGAGTGGTGTTGGTGTAGGGCTCTAGCTCGTAGGCGAGGCGCAGGGGCTTGCCGGGCACCAGTGCAGGCGTGAGGTTCACAATCCACGGCGCGACCACATCGCCGGGCGACCAGCCTGCTCGTGGGAACTTCCAGGTGCCGCCTTGGGGGCGGCAGGGATTTAAGTAGACATCGTCTTTCCAGAGCCGGTTGGTGAACGTGCGGCCATCGCAGTGGAGCCTGCGCCAGAGCGGATGAAACTCGCCCGCATTGAGCGCATTGGGCGAGCCGCCGTGGCCCGTGACGATGGAGTAGAACGCCGCCCCGACCGTCTCCCGATCCGTGGCAAGCGTCTGAGGCGCGAGAAACTTCTCGATAGGCTCATCGGCGAGGCCGATTCGCGCTACCCCGTTCCAGAGCTTGATGACTTTATACGGCTCACGGGCAATCGGGCCGGGGTAGAAATCAAAGTCAATCGAGACCAGCCAGCCCTCGGAGTAGGTCTCGCAGACGATCTCCAGCTCTTTCTTGCCGCGCAGCAGGGGCAGAAAGTCCGTGAGATCCACTTTCCACTGCCAGGCTTTTCGGTAGGGCGTGATCCAGCGCAGGAGCTCGTAGCGCTCTCCGGTCTCGTCGTTGAGAAAGAGCTGGGCGAGGCGATCCCACGGGTCAATGCCCTTGGGCGTGTTTGCCAGGGTTAATGTGCAGACCACGCGCCCGACGCCGCTGGTGTCGGGAAATGCGACCGTGTTTTTTACTCTATGGTGCTGGGCATCGTTGAGAGCCTGGGTGAAGGCGCTGAGCTTACGCGGCGTGCTCAGCCAGCGTGGCATTCCTTTGCGGCTCACCGTAAGCGGGGCACTCGCTCCGATCAGCACCGGCTTCACCAGAGCCAGCGAGACTTCTGGGACAAAGTAGCTCTCGTAGACTGCAACCCCACCCACGGTGAGCGTGACTTCAACGCCACCCACCACTTCGTCAATGGTGAGGGCCAGTGGCTCGCTCAGAGACCGGGGAGCCAGCCGGTTGGCCAGCTCACGCCCATCGCGGTGGAGAGAGACCTCGCGCTGTGGCCGGTTTGCGATATTGCCCAGTGGCCCAAACATGATGTCATTGCGGCTGGCTCCCGGCGGCGGTGGGGGATTGTAGGTATCAAAGCCCAGCGCAAAGATCCCGGTTAGATTGGGTTCCGCAGGATCATCCAGGCGTGGCAGGCCCGATAGGGGGGTGGACGTGGGAAGAAACGCTAGAGCATAGCCTTTGGGATCTGTGGGCGTGGCAAGCTGCCACCGGACTTCGATTTGCATGGGGGCATTTTACCCGTAAGTCTGGGTACACTCAGCGCTATGGAATATCGTAAGCTGGGCCGCACGGGCCTTTTTGTCTCGGAGCTGTGTTTGGGAACGATGCAGTTTGGCTGGTCTACCGACGAGCCGACCTCGCATGCCGTGATGGATGCCTACTTGGAGGCAGGCGGGACGTTTCTTGACACCGCCGATATCTACACGACTTGGGCGGGGGATGCGAGCTATGGCGGCAAGACCGAAGAGATCATGGGGCGCTGGTTTGCGGAGCGCAAGAACCGCGAGAGTGTGATTTTGGCGAGCAAAGTCCGTGGGCGCATGACCCCTGGCCCCAACGGCGAGGGGCTCTCCCGAAAGCGCGTGATCCAGTGCTGTGAGGACAGTCTGCGACGCCTCCAGACCGATTATTTAGATCTCTACCAGTGCCACTGGGTGGACTTAAACACGCCGATTGAAGAGACGCTCGCCGCGATGCAGACTCTGGTGGAGCAGGGGAAAGTCCGCTATATCGGGGCCAGCAACTACCCCGCGTGGCGATTAATGGAGGCACTCTGGCACTCCGACAAGCGAAATTTTGCCCGCTTTGATAGCTTCCAGCCCGAGTACAACGTAATGGACCGCCAGCTCTTTGAGTACGAGGCGATGCCGCTCTGTAAGCACCACGGTCTGGGCGTGATTCCCTACTCACCGCTGGCGGGGGGCTTCCTCACCGGCAAGTACCGCGCAGGGGCGGACAAGCCCGACAGCGTCCGCGCGGATGGTGCCCTAAACCGCTACGGCAACGAGCGCGGCTGGGCCGTGATCGAGGCGCTGGAGCAGATCGGCAACGACAACGGCAAGACGGTCGCTCAGACCGCGCTGGCGTGGCTCCTCACCAACCCTGTGGTCACGTCGCCGATCATCGGAGCCAACAACCCCGAGCAGCTCAAGGACAGCTTAGGCGCCGCAGGGTATCGGCTCAAGCCCGAGGAGCAGTCTCGACTAAACGAGCTGACCAAGTGGGTGCGCAACGGACGGCCTATCTGGGACTAGCCCGCCCCCCCAGCCCCCGCGCAGCAGGGGAGATTAAAGGAAGAATTCTCTTTCCTCATTGTTCCCCCGCCTGGCGGGGGTTAGGGGGCGAAGTCTTCGAGGTAGTCACGGATGAGGGTCTGTAAGCTCGGCGCTGCGGGAAGCCCGAGGGCAAGGGCTCTTGCGCCGTCCACGGCTACGGGCCAGTTGGCGACGATTCCTTGAATCCGTGCATCGGGCTGGTCTTCAATAGCCCCTAGTGAGAGACTCCGCTCCTCCGCGACTTGTTGCAGGGCCTGGGCGGCGAGGTTCGGGGTGACACTCCGCGCGGGGAGCCCGATAGCGCGGTCCCGTCCGATGGCCTCGGTCGGGAGGTTGTGGAGGGCGATAAGAGAGTCAATCACGGTGCGGTAGCCGGTCATGGGGTGGCGCTGGTCGCGCGAGACGGGCAGGAGGCAGGTCTCGCCGCTCAGAGGCTCACGAAACATTCCGCTGGCCCAGCTCGATGCGGCGGCATTGGGCTTGCCGGGGCGAATGATCACGGTCGGGAGCCGGGCGGTGCGCCCGTCGAAGAAGCCCTTGCGCGTGTAGTCGTTGAGGAGAAGCTCACAGATGGTCTTGGTGATCCCGTAGGTGGTCTGCGGGGTGAGCTTGGTGTGGTCGGTGCAGGGCTCCTGCATGGCGTCGCCGCCGAAGCAGGCGATACTGCTGGCAAAGACCACGCGCGTCTTGTTGCCTCGCTCTCGGGCGGCCTCAAAGATATTGCGCCCCCCGTCGAGATTGACCCGAAGAGCATCGTCGAAGCGCTCCTCACACTCGCCACTGACCATCGAGGCCAGATGAAAAATAGACGTGCTGCGGTGCGTGCCCAGTGCCGCTCGAACGTCGTCTAGAGAGGCCACACTGCCCACGCGCTGCTCAACACGAATCGGCGTCTCGGGCAGAGGCTTGGGGGAAAACTGAGCATCTAGAAGGACGATCTCCTCGATGGGCTCCTCCGCCCCCGACTCCCCGATCAGCGCCCCGCAAGCCAGCAGTTTTTGGCAGAGCTGGTGGCCCAGAAACCCACCGCCGCCCGTGATGATAACTCTCATGATTGCTTGCCAGTGTACACCAAGTTTTGTATAATTCTTCCATGTCCGCCCCGATTCTCTCTGGCTTTGATCTTGACAACCCAGAGCATTTCTTCGAGTTCTGCCGGGTCAATGCTGTCTGGCGGATCGAGCGCAATGCCCAGGGGGAAGTTGTCGTCAGGATGCCTACCGGAGCCGAGTCGGGAAACCGCAATTTTGAATTAATCATGCAGCTTGGTAACTGGGTGAAGCGCGACGGAACGGGCCGGGGCTTCGACTCCAGCACTGGCTTCGATCTCCCCAATGGCGCGATGCGCTCCCCCGATGCGTCGTGGGTGAGCAAGGCTCGTCTTGCCGCGCTCACGGCGGAGCAGAAGAAGAGATTTCTCCCCCTCGCCCCCGACTTTGCCGCCGAGCTGCGCTCCGAGACCGATAGCCTGACGCTGCTTCAAGAGAAGATGGAAGAGTACATCGCCTGCGGTGTACGCCTTGCCCTCCTGATTGACCCCACGCAGAGCAAAGTCCACGTCTACCGCCCCGGAGCTTCCCCCCAAGTCCTCAACAATCCCACCGCCGTAGACTGCTCCCCCGAACTCCCCAGCTTTCTCCTCGACACCATCGCTCTCTTCACTTCCGAACTTTAACCGGAGGGGGTGGCGAGTGCTGCCTTCAGTTTATCGAGTGAGCTGGCTTGGACTTCTTCATGCAAAGAGCCGCCGTGGGAGTCCATGGTGACGATGCAGGGGAAGTCTTTGACTTGCAGCACCCAGATGGCCTCGGGGGAGCCGAACTCCTCCTTGAAGTAGACATCCTCGACACCCAAGATGCACTCGGCGTAGACCTGCGCCGCGCCACCGACCGCGTGCAAGTACACTGCGCCCTCGCTCTGACAGGCTCCCAAAGTCTTGAGGCCCATCCCTCCCTTGCCGATCACCCCGCGCAGGCCGAACTTTGCGATGAGGGCTGCCTGATAGGGCTCCTCACGAATAGACGTAGTGGGGCCCGCGGCAGTGATCCGGTAGGTCTTCTTGCCGCTGGCCTCACCCTCCACCACCACGGGGCCGCAGTGGTAGATAATGCCACCTGCCAGATCAACACCGTCGGGGAGAGCACCGCCATCTGCCAGGTACTTATGAACCGCATCACGTCCCGTAAATATCCGCCCCGAGATCAGAATCTCGTCGCCTGCCTTGAGCTGCCGGATGCTCGCTTCATCCACCGGCGTTGTCAATCTCACCTGAGCCATAGCCGTATTGTACCCTGGAGGAAATGACTGTGAGATTTTTCACTCTTCCGCATACGAATGGAACATAGTGAGTGTCTAATGCGACAAAGGTAAGGGGACATGCAAAACAACAAACCAGAGAGTGCTTTTCCGATTGCACTACTACTCAGCCAAGACGAAGCCGATGCTTTGTGGAGCATACTTCTGTATGCCCCTGTAACCGACGATGTCTCTGAGGAGATGACGGCTCACTTGCTGCGGCGCATTGCCGAGGCACAGAGAGCGCATCGGAAGCCGTGCGGGGTAGAATCCTTGCATGAAGTCTCCTGCGTCTAAGCCCTCCCTGCGCAACCCCCACAACCTCCCTACAAAAATCTGCCCAAGCTGTCAGCGTGCGTTTGTCTGGCGCAAGAAATGGGAGCGTGACTGGGAGAGTGTTCTCTACTGCTCCGATGCCTGCCGAAAGGGTAAAAATGTCTCCCGAAATTGAGCAGGCACTCCAAGCCTCTCTCCCTGCGGTTCTCAAAGAGCTTGCCGAGCTCGTTGCCATTGCCTCCGTCGCCGCCAAGCCTGACTCGCCCATGACCCTCTGCGCCGAAAAAGTGGCGCAGCTCTACCGAAAGCGTGGCCTAGAGGCACACCTAGTCCCCACCGACGGCGGCCCGCCCGTGGTCTATGCCGAGGATCGAGGTGCGGGGGTGGAGGCACCCACGGCGCTTTTCTACAACCACTACGATGTCCAGCCCGCCGAGCCCTTTGAGCTCTGGCAGAGCGATCCTTGGACACTGCGCCGTGACGGTGACTTTCTCTACGGGCGCGGTAGCTCCGACGATAAAGGCCATATTGCCTGCCGTCTACTGGCACTGGATGCGCTTAAAGCGCTTAACGGCGGAGCGCTCCCCGTCAATATCAAAGTGCTGGTCGAGGGCGAAGAAGAGGTTGCCAGTGTCCACCTCGCCGACTGGATCGAGAAGCACAGCGCTCTGCTCGCCGCCGATGTCACACTCTGGGAGTTTGGCGGGATCAATGCCGCCAGCGAGCCCGAGCTGATCTGCGGTCTGCGTGGAATTGCCACGTTCGAGCTACGGGTTCGCACCATTGACCACGATGCCCACAGCGGTGTCGGTGGGACGATCTTGCCCAACGCGGCATGGCGATTGGTGCATGCGCTGGCAAGCCTCAAAGACAAAGATGAGCGCATTCTGATCCCTGGTCACTACGATTCCGTGATCCCTGCCACCGAAACGGATCTCGCGCTTTTGGGCAAGCTCTCCCCGGAGATTGAGGCCGAGCTGCGCGCCGAGTTCGGTCTCTCCCACTTTCTGGACGGGGCCACAGGTGCCGAGCTGCATCGCCGTGCTAGCTTTGAGCCGAGCTGCACGATCAATGGGCTCACCAGTGGCTACCAGGGCGCGGGCACAAAAACCGTCCTTCCCGCCGAATCCACCGCCAAGCTCGACTTTCGCCTGGTTCCTGACATGGATCCCGAAGTCGTGCATCAGAGCCTGCGGGCGCACTTCGATGCGCAAGGCTTCTCCGACATTGAGATCCACTACCTCGGTGGGCAAAAACCAGGACGAGTCGCTCCTGATCACCCGATGGTTCAGCTTGCAGCCCAAACCGCCGAAGAGGTCTATGGTGTGGCACCGAGTATTGTCCCTCTCTCAGCCGTCACCGGCCCCGTTCACCCCTTTGTGGGAGGACTGCACCAGCCCATCGTGACCATCGGCTGCGGCTACCCCGGAGCCCGTGTGCATGCCCCGAATGAAAACTTGCGTGTCTCGGACTTACTTCAAGGCGCACGGCACACGGTTGCTTTCTTGATGGCGCTGAAAACCTAACCCGCAAAAACACGGGTTTTTTGTAAAATACGCTTTGGAACATCTTTCTTGCGGTTAACTGTCCCATGGAGTGTCAGTAAAATCACTCACAGAGAAAGTTACGGAGAGGATGTTGACGCGACGTTCCTTATTGTGTTTAGGGCTTGGTCTGGGAGTTCTGGCGGGCTGTGGTGGAGGTGGGGGCTCTGATAACCTCTCGGGAACCCTTCAAATCGCACAGCTGGCCGTACGCTGGCCCGAGCGTAGCCGCAGTGCGGCGGCACCCGTATCGGCACTCTCTTTTGTTTTGACCATCAAAGCGGCAACCCAAGGCGGTAGCGGCCCCAATGGCACCGGTACACCCGTTGCCTCTACCAGCCTCCTGACGACGATCTCGTCTGTGGATGGCACGATTGCGGAGACGATCACGGTTGCGGCGACGCTCAAGAAAATCGAGCTTGCCACCGGGCTGCGCCTGCGGGTAGGGGAAGAAGCCTACGTTTTATACACGGCTCGGGATGCCAACAATAGTATCGTCGCGCTCCCAGAAGGCTCTGGCTTTCTGGAAGTGACCAGTGGCAATAGCTCGCTTTCGGCAGTTGGTGAGACGCTCAAGGGACTGGCAGGTGGCACCGCGAAAGTCCGAATTCGAGGCAAGACCAGCTTTCCTACGATGCCTCTCTGGCCACGATTCCCTGGTTCGGTGCTTCGGTCTTACATGTCGGTGAGGCGCTCCAGACCTACTACAGGGCCTCAGGCAGAGTTTTCAGATCGTTTAGTGCGGCTTTTAGTGCAGGCAGTGTACTGGTGCGCGGAGCAGGCATAAAAAAGCAAAGGTATACTGTATATTATGCGAGTGCTGTGGTGTTTAGGGGTGTTATTGTGCTTGCTGTTGGTGGGAGGGGTGCAGGCGCAGGATAAGCTCATCTATTGCAACGAGCCCGAGCGGATGCGGGATGCGGGGACGTATGCGAACGCACGCCTACTGGCTGGTCAGAGCTACACGATCTTCTATCACTTCCGAAATAGTAGCAACGACACGGGGGATTTTGTCGTCCAGTTCAAGAGCCTGACTGATGAGCCGTTTAGCTTGTCGTCCAAGCAAGGCTGTGCAGATCCTAGTGGCGATCCGCCTACGGTGGGCCGTCAGGCAATGGCGCGTTTTCTTCGTGCGCCCGATAAGCAGATTGCAGCCGATAAAGGTCTTGCACGCTTTACGTACAAGCTGACCAACCACCAAGTGGCTTCGGGTATGATGGCCATCAAAGCCGATAAAAACGTTCGGATGCGTATCTACTTTAAGCACGATAAGTGGGATGCGCCCCGAATGAAGACTCTGATTCTCGACTCGACGCGTCTAGATATCGATGTGCCGCTGAATGGCGAGCTTACTCAGCATCGTTTTCGTATCGGGATGGGGGAGCGAGATACCAACCAGGCGCGTCTGCGCGACGGCTGCTACGGGATGCTCTACTCCTTCAAGATCGCCGCTCCCGAAGGCCGCCGTGTGCGGATCGGGTTTATCCCGCGGGGAGGCAAGTCCGGCGTGGTAGGTATGCTCGGTGGTGATCTGATCATGTCCGAGATTCGTGAGGCCTATGAGCGGGTAACATTCTGTGAGGCAGTGGTGGGGCCACGCGGTGAGGTGCAGTTTACAACGAGTCCTTTCGGGGGAGTTTTCTACCCGGTTGAGCTCACGTTTCAGCTTCTCCCAGCCGCTGCGAGCCCTCCCAGCCGTTAGCGTAGGAGTGTTTTATGAGTAGCGGCGTGATTCGCAGTGTTGGAGTAAGCAAGGCGTTTGGGGGGGTGACGGTACTAGAGGGGGCTTCGGTTACCCTCTACGCGGGAGAGATGCATGCCTTGGTGGGCGAGAATGGGGCGGGTAAGTCCACCCTCGCCAAGATCTTCGCGGGGGTGCACGCGCCCACTGTGGGCCATCTGGAGCTGGGAGAGCAGCACGTTCACTTCTCCGGGACACGCGATGCTGCCGCGCACGGCGTGGCTCTTATTCCCCAGGAGCCCCAGACCTTCCCCGATCTCAGTGTTGCCGAGAATATCTTTATCGGGCGACAGCCGGGCAAGAGTGGGCTGGTAAGCTGGCGCACGATGCACGATGAGGCAAAGCGCCTGCTGGAGACCCTGGGAGTCTCACTTGACCCCAAAGCCCCCGTGCGCGGCCTCTCTGTGGCGGACCGCCAGATGATCGAGCTAGCGGCGGCTCTCTCCCTCAATGCAAAAGTCCTGATCTTCGATGAGACCACGGCCTCACTTACCCTGGGCGAAGTGGCACGGCTGGCGGAGATTATCGCCCGCCTAAAGTCCGAGGGCTGCGCACTGGCCTTTATCGGCCACCGCACCGAGGAAGTGTTCTCCCTCTGCGAGCGCATTTCTGTCTTGCGCGATGGTAAAGTGGTCTCGGCAGACAAGCCAATCTCTGAGACAAGCGTTGGGGAAACTCTGCGCCTGATGGTGGGGCGCGATATACCCTCCTCCCAAGCTTGGGAGGAGGGCTGGGGAGGAGGGGAAATCTTGCTCGAAGCGCGAAATCTCACACGGCGCAGGAAGTTCACGGATATCTCTCTGACTGTCCATGCGGGCGAGATTGTGGGGCTGGCGGGCCTGGTCGGCGCGGGCCGCACGGAAGTCGCACGGGCGCTCTTTGGGCTTCTGCCACTCGACTCCGGTGACGTGCTCATCAGCGGCGAGCCGGTGAAGATAGATAACCCGGGCGATGCGATGAAGCACGGCCTCGCGCTCGTCCCTGAGGATCGGCAGCTCCAAGGCGCACTGCTTCCCTGGAGTATCTGGCAGAACAACAGCCTCGCAAGCCTCAAGGGCGCATGGCTTGCTCCTGGAAAAGAGCGCGAGCTGGCGCAGAGCTGGAAAGAAAACTTCGAGGTGCGCTGCCAGAGTGTCGAGCAGAGCCTCTCGGAGCTATCGGGGGGAAACCAGCAGAAAGTGGTCTTGTCCAAGTGGCTGGCGACCCACCCTAAAGTGCTGATTTTGGATGAGCCGACCCGTGGCGTGGATGTGGGGGCCAAGGCGCTGATCCACGACGAGATCCAGAAGCTTACCGCGCAGGGCCTCGGGGTGCTGCTGATCTCGTCGGACTTGCCGGAAGTGTTGGCCCTCGCGGATCGGACCTTGGTGATGCGTGAGGGCAAGATTGTCCGAGAGCTGAGCCGCGACCAAGCCACGCCAGAGAGTGTTATTGCTGCCGCGACGGGCGCGGGCTAGCTAACAACCCGCCCGTGCCAGAAGTGGATCTGTTTGCGCTTCCAGGTGTAGGTCACGGCCAGCTCGTTCTTGCCAAGGGGAATAATCGCGGGGTAGGAGAACTCCAGCTTGGGCTCTGTCTCGATGTCTAAGAAGCTAGGCCATGTCACTCCATTGTCAAACGAGAGGGCAATGCGCAGCGGCGTGCGTGCGGCCCAGTTCCCGACCACGGGGTTGTGCGCCAGCGCCAGCGTGCCATCGGGGAGGCGCGCGAGATCAATCCCACTGTTGTTGTTAGGGAGCTTGGAGTCGTAGACCGGCTTCCAGGTGCGTCCGTTGTCGTCGGAGTCTGTGCGCGGGCAGTAGCCGCACGATGAGCGCAGGAGGGCATGGAGCTTGCCCGGCGCGGACTCCCACAGCGTCGCCTGAATAATCCCATGCTTTTCCCCAAGTGCCGTGCGGTCGAGGTTGGGCGTGCGCTGCCAGGTCTTGCCATTGTCGCTGGACCGGTCGAAGAACGCCTCCCAGGTGCCTTGCTCGCTCGATGCTCCGGCGAGTAGTGTCCCATCGGCCAGAAGGATCGGCTTGTTCTTCACCGGCCCCCGCCCGCCCGTGTCATCGCCAGGGACAAGCTCACGGGCCGCACTCCAGGTTCTCCCCAAGTCGCGTGAGGTCATGGTGAAGGTCTTCCAGTGAGGAATCGTCGCCCCGGTCTTAAACCAGAGGTGGAGGGTTTTGTCCGGCCCGTAGAACAGCACCGGGTTCCAGTGCGCGGTCTCATCAATCTTGGCGACCCGCACCGGCGTGCTCCACGTATTATCTTCTCGGCGTGAGAGCCAGATCCCGACATCGGGGTGCTTCTCTTTGGTGCCGCCAAACCAGGCCGCCACCAGGGTCTTGCCACACAGCGCAACCGTGGAGGCATGGCACTCGGGGAAGGGAGCATTGGTGTAGATCGGCTCCTGGGTTATCGTTTCAAGTTTCATCCTATACTTCCTCTTCTGTCGGGAGACGGCGCATTAGCGCAATAAAGTGTGCTTCCATGCGCTCCATTGTCTGTTCTACTGTAGTAATGCGAGATAGCAATGATTGTTGAGTAGACTTCTGAGCGCGATGGCCAACTAGAGTGGGACGGTTTAGCTGGAGTTTAGCAAGATGGAATTTTCCCGTGTCTGTTAGTCCCACCAAAATTCCTTCGGCACCAGTGCCTATATGAAGACTCAAATCATCACGAAGTGGATGGAGAATACGCTCTGATGTCATTGCCTCCCAGTAGTCTCCTTTGAACTCATTGCAAGCATGACAACAGTAGACCCAGTTCTCGCGCTGATCAGAGCCTCCTAACGAGCGCGGCTGGAAATGATCGCACGTAAGCTCGGCTCCCATTTCTATTTCGGAGATACCACAATAACCACAGCGAAAAGCGTAGAGTGCTCTGAGGTACTCGCGGTCCGTCTTGCGCATTGCTTACTTACTCTCTAGGAGTGGTGCTAAGGAGGCGTTTTTCGGCCACTCTAATTGTCTCTATTTCCTGAATCAGCATCTCTAGACGATGGAGTGAGTCGCGTTTTCGTTGTGCCAGGTTTTCCAGTTCGTGAAGCCTAGCTGCGAGTGCTTGGTTTTCCGCCTGTCCACGCCGCATTGCAGGCTCCAGAGCGTGGGCTTCTTCCGCATGGAGAGCCGCATAATAGTTAGCCAGCTCCTGATGCTCACTGTGCGAGAGTGTTTCTTTGCGATCTTCTCGTGCGCGAAGTTCTCTGATCCGTTCCAAGTTTGTCATTGCCGTTTTCCTGATTGCATTATGCCACTATTTCACGCGAAAAACCCACGCCCGGCGGCGCAAGTCCAGGAGAGTTATTGCCAACGCCGCCGGCCACCAAGCGAGTGGAAAGACTGCCAGCAGGATCGCAAAGACCAGGCAGTTGGTGGCAAACGAGCCCAGCGCGTCCCAGCCACGCCGCGCCACAAAAATACCGCCCAACAGCTGAAGTGCCGCCACAACGAGAACCGGAGCCAGCGCGTGCGCCGCAACACTCGCCAGCCAGCCCGTCAGCACGATGCCAAGCCAAGCGCTCCGCCAGCCCAAGTGCCGCTCTGGGCGACAGTCAAAGGGAGTTTTAGGTGGCTCACACCCGGCAATCTGGCGTCGGTTGTAAGAGAGCAGGCGGTAGAGTGGCCAGATCGCCGCTTTTACCCAGCGCTGGCGCAAGACAGGCTGGAGCCACGCCGTCTGGTGCCCCATCAGCAGAAAGAGCGCATCGAGCCCGTAGACAATCTCGCCCGTCGCGCGGTCGATCAGCGGAATCGCCACCCGGCCACGCGCCACGTCCAGCGTCTCAAAGACCTCGGGGCACTGCTCAGGAGCCTGGCCAAACGCCACCCGCCCCGAACGGGGAAGAACCCCAAGGCGCACAAAGCCCTCGGTGTAGAGCTGGCACAGCGGGCAGCTATCGTCGTAGAGGATCACTTTCTCGGCAAGCATCACAAACTCCCTGATTTCTAAAATTGAACACGTTCATATTTAGAATATCGGCGATTCTGTGGCTTGTCAAGAGGCGTTTTTGCCGCCGATTGGAAATCGGCGTCTGCAATGGCGTTCCGCCGCGAAGCCCGTGCCGGGCTGATCTTTCTTTGGTAAAGTACTGTGCGTGACTATTGATGAAATTCAGAGTCTTAAAGATCTTTTGCATCAAATGCAGACGGAAGATCCCCATTATCGTGTCTTTGGATCGGGACGACATCAGTACTTGCTAAATCCAACTCAGCCCGAAGCTGTGCTACAAAGCTTTGAGAAAAGACATGGAATTTCGCTTCCCGAAGGCTATCGTCGCTTTCTGACACAGGTTGGGGATGGTGGGGCGGGACCATGGTATGGTCTCTTTTCTCTAGAGCAGACTCTTGAAGGTAACAATCTTCGCCGACCTTTCCCCGAGGTCAATACGAATGTACACCGTTTCCGAGGCAAGCGACCTGGCCTCCTCACTCTCTGTGAGTATGGCTGTGGTATTTATTTCTATTTGGTGGTTCGCGGAGAGGCTTACGGTACTATCTGGCAAGTGGAAGATTCCTACTTTGAGCGTGTTGCACCTTCCTTTGAGAGCTGGTATGGCCAATGGGTAGAGATGCTGCGTCTCAAAGCACAACCGATCCTAGCCAACGAGCGGCGTATTGCAAGTATCCAAGTCGGAATGTCATTAGACGAAGTCATCAGGCTCTACGGCAAATCGGAAAAATGGCACGTCCAATTTGAAGGGCTTACTACTCAGTTTACTCTGGATGAAGACGAGCGCATTCTCCGCATCATCGACCACTGTATCTGGTAGCCCGGAACGGGCTTTGCGGCTGAGGAACGAAGCCACTGCAGACGCCGGTTTTCAACCGGCGCGGCGAATCCGGGAGTCGTGGGTGACGATGAGGTTGCCGTGGGTGGTGCTCCAGCCTTCGGGGCGTTTTTCGGCGCGGTAGAGCTCCATTAAGTGGCAGCGGGACTCCCAGTCCGGGTCGGGGCGGAAGGGCATCTCTGCTGTCTCCTCGAACTGGACATAGCCCCACCACTCTGGGCGGTGCATGTCAATGGCCCACTGCGGGCTCCAGACCCAGTTGTGCTCGGGGGTGCTGGGGATTTTTTGGTACGGCGCAGGGATTTTGCCGGAGTTATCCACAGGCAATATAGAGTTATCCACAGGGTAGTCGAAGTTATCCACAGGCTCGATGTCCCACTCGACGCGTGAGAAGTTCACCCGCCACTGCTGCCCGAGAGTGGGACAGTCGCCGCCTTGCAGGGTTTTTAGGCCACTCCAGGGCAGGGCCAGCTCCAGGGTCCAGCCGTGGTCGCGATCTCTGGCATCGTTGAGGGTACCGATAATCTTGACCGCCGTCTTGATGCCCTCGATCTCCCACTCATTGAGCGCGGGGCCACCGTCACGGTAGGGCTTGGGGAGGCGCAGATCCCACGTGGTGTTGAGCGCGTTCATCTCAAACTCGCCGTAGTCGTGGTTGTCGCCATCGGGGTCGAGAAAGACCTCGAAGTCGTTGTCGTAGAAGATCACGGAGTCGTGCTCGGTGAGGGTGGCCCAGATATCGGGCTCCTCTAGCTCTGCTGCGATGTAGAAATAGCTCTCGTCCCAGAGCATCTTCATCCGCGTACGAAAGCGTGGGGCGGGACGGCTCTCGCCTTCAATATCTAAGAAATCATCGCTCCAGGGCGCGGCTTGCCAGACGGCTTTGGTCAGATCACCGTCGATCACAATTGGCTCACTGGCGCGGCCGCAAACATAGCCCTTGGGGTGAGGGTAACTCATGGAAAAGCCTTTCGAGCCGCTTCTGACATTTTCGGGAGTATACCCGATGCGCTCTTAGCGCTGTGTCAGGTTAAAGTTAACGGTGATCGGGTTGTTCGGATTTACCAGTGTCGCCTCCTTGGTCTCGGAGACATAGCCACCCGGAATTGTCTGCACCGTGTAGCTGCCCGCCGGGACGATAAAGAAGTAGTTGCCACTCGCATCGGTGTTGATCGTCTCCAGCTGAATGCCGGAGCGCAGCAAGAAGACGGGGGCATTGACGATAGCGCTGCTGTCCGTCGCGGAGGTGACTTTGCCGGAGATGGTCTTGAGGGGCGCGGGAGGATTGGGGTTAGGGTCTACTTGGAGGGTTAGGTCTCCGGCCTCGTTGATCCCAAAGGCAACCGCCATGCTCTTGAGGGCGATCTTACTCCCCGAGCCCGCCGAGATCTCCGCGGGGCCATCGGGGACGAGATCAATCAGAAAGGTACCATCGGTGTTGGAGAAACCGCTGAGGCTTCCCTGGCTGGTATTGACCACCACGAAGGCGCTCTTAACGGGCTTGCCTGTCTCATCGAGCACACGGCCACGCACTTGCCCGATATTGAGATAGAAAGTGAGCTCGGAGTTGGCCCCTGCGGTTACCGCGGGCTGGAAAGCAAAAATCTGTGGGGTCTTGCCAGGGACGGTGATCGTGGCGGTTGTGGTGCCGATCAGGGCTCCGGTGATACGAAACGAGCCGACCTGATTGCTGGAGCTGGCATTGGCTCGCTCGGTGGTGGTCGCTGACGCACCACCAATCGTGACCGTTGCCCCTTCGACTTGAAGGTCCGCTTGCAAGGAGTCGTAGACGATACCCGTGACGATGCTCGCCTTTGTATCCGTCCCTCCCCCGCCACCGCCGCAACCTGCAGCTAGAGTTGTGAGCGCACTCAGCGCTAGAAAATTTCGTCGTGTCATAGTTGTTTATCGAAGGATCTGGATGGGGCGGATGACGCGGGCGGTCTGCCCATCGTCGGTTCGGGCGGTCAGGGTGACGAGATAGCCACCGGCAGGGAGAGGCTGCCCGCTATCGGTCAGGCCGTTCCAGAGGACACTCTGGCGCTCGGTGGCGCGGCCTCGGCTGGTGGTGAGGCGACGGACACTGCGACCGGCTAGAGTACTGATCTCCGCCTGAACATCGGCATCTGCGGTAAGGCTATACTCAAGGCGAATGCTACCGCCACTGGCTCGACCTGCGGAGCGGGTGAGGACATTGGTGATTCCCAGAACCTGGCTGCGCTCCGCCTCCGCGACAATCTGGAGCTTACGGGTCTGCCCGGCCTGCACCGCCACGCTCCAGCCTGAGCGGCTTGCCAGTGGAAAACGTGCCCCCGTGGCCGTGTCTAAAAGCGTGAGCCGCAGGGTCTTGGGGAGCGTTTCGAGACCGTCCCAGGCGAGGGTGACATTGCCCGACTGCGCCGAGGTGAGACTCAGGGGCCAGGTTCCTCGGTTGGCATCTTGGCCGCTCCGAAAGTCCGCCGCCATACGCCCACCTGCGGTCGCTGCCTCGCTCCCTAAGGCGAGGCTTACGCCGGGCACCACATCCGGGGGGGCCTCGATGTCCCAGCGTGGGTCAAAGCTCCGTGTGGCACCCGCAGCTGCGCCAAGAGCCACTTCGGAGGAGCGCTTGCCCTGGGTCGCCCGAAGGCGCACGGCCCAGTCGGGCTTGCGGCTTGCGGTGGGAACCAGTGCCCGAGTGGGCACCGAGCGGCCCGGCGTGTCGGGGCCGGGGATGAGCAGTGTCACGCCTTGGGGGGCATAGACCCGTACCCAGTAGCCTCGCCAGTCCGCCGAGAGCGAGTTGGTGGGATTGTACGCCCCTGTTTCTTGGTTGAGCCCCCAGACCTGCTCGGCGATCAGGGAGCCGTAGGGAGCGTTGTTGGCATCGGCTCCCGTGGCGGCACCAAAGACAATGGCATCGTTTTCCAGGTACTTGACAGAGGTCTTGGTGATATCCAGGTCTTGCGAGAAGGGCGTGCCAATTAAGTTCCAGCCGTAGGCCAGGTGAAGGGTGTAGTCTACATCCGTCGCGGGGGTGATCCCGGTGAGGGAGACAGTGGTGTTGATCGGCCCGCCGTTGGGGAGGAACTTCAGGAAGTAGCCCTTGCCCGGCTCCAGAAGCCCGATACTGGGGGTGTTGGGGGCGACCGCGGCGTAGACACGGGTGATCGGGTCCCAGCCCGCCAAGAGAAAGTCCATGGCGGAGCGGCCTAGTGCGCCCTCGACCGTGGGCTCCAGAGGCCGTACGGGAAAGCTGACAAGATTGAGGTTGCCCACCGGAAAGGCGCGGCTCAGGGTCGTGACACCGCCGCCCGCACCGACGG